>DYBS01000041.1 GCA_019418525.1 Clostridiales bacterium | reverse complement strand
CTTTGCAAAGAAAGCGGTGCTCCCGCCGAGCAGGCGGCCCGCGCGGCGAGCGCAAGACCTCCGGGCTCCCCGGAAGGAACGATTACTCCCAGCTCCACTGGTCCACGTTATTGACGATGGACCATCCGTGTCCGTGGGGGTGGATTTTCTGCTCGGCCACCTGGAGCCCGTCCCGCACCCAGTAGAGGTGGTTCACATTCACCAGCCACACCCAGGGGCAGTCCCCGTCCTGGGTGACACCGGTGGTGCCGTCCCACTGGGCCTTCTGCCAGAGGGTGTAGGCCTCCTCCAGATCGGAGCACTGCAGGGCGGCGTCCATATAGGCGTCCACGGTCTCATTGGAGTAGGGGGAGTAGAGAGCGGAGCCGCTGTCCGGCTGAGTATGGTAGAGGTTGTAGAGCTCCATGGGGGTGTGGGCGCCCCAGCCCCACACCAGGGGCTCGGAGAGGGCCCGGTCGTAGGCGGTGTCCCAGCCCACCCCCTCGATGGTGCAGGAAATGCCCAGCTCGGCCAGCTGATTGGAGAGGTCGGCGGCCAGGGCCTGACGCACCGAGTCGCCGGTGGCGTAGAGAAGATTGAGCTCCGCCCGGACGCCGTCCTTCACCCGCACGCCGTCCTCGCCGGGGAGCCAGCCGGCCTCCTCCAGCAGGGCCACGGCCCCCTCGGGGTCGTAGTCCACCTGGGCGGCGGGGTTGTACCAGGGGAGCTTGTCGCACACGCTGTACGCCGGGGTGCCGTAGCCATTGAGGACGTTCTGGATCATCTCCTCCCGGTCGATGCCGATGTTAATGGCCCGGCGCACCGCCAGATCGGAGGTGACGGAGTTCCCCTCGACGGGCAGGTTGATGCCCCGGTTGTCCACGCTCTCGCAGGACAGGAGTGAGTACCCCGCCGGGGCGCCGTCGGCGTAGGTGGCGGAGGTGTAGGCCAGGTCCACCTGACCGGCCTGGACCGCCAGATAGGCCGCGTCCTCCTCCAGGAAGAGGATGGTCACCTGCTTGAGCTTGGGGGCCTCGCCGTAGTAGTCGGGGTTGGCCTCCAGGATGACCTGCTGGCCCTTGTCCCACTGCTTGAGGAGGTAGCGGCCGGAGCCGATGGGGTTCTGGCCATAGGTGGCGCTGTCGTAGGCGTGCTCCGGCACGATGCCCACCACAGCCATGGTGTAGGGCCAGATGGAGAAGGGGGTGTTCAGGTGGAAGAGGACGGTGGTGCTGTCCACCGCCTCGGCGCGGTCCAGCATGGTGAAGTCATTCACCGAGCTGGTGGCCTTCACGGTGTTGTAGGTGAAGGCCACGTCCTCCGCCGTCAGGGGCTCCCCGTCGGTAAAGGACACATCGTCCCGGATGGTGACCGTCCAGGTGAGGCCGTCGTCGCTGACCTCCATGGAGGTGGCCAGGTCATAGCCGATGGTGAGGTCGGTGTTGGTGACGGTGAGGGTGGACTGGATGAGGGGCTCGTGGACGTGCTCCCCGGCCCCCCAGCCGAAGGCGGGGTCAAAACCGGCCTCCGGCTCGCTGGTGGGGCCCATGGCAATTACCACTGAGTCCCGGGCCTCAGTCTGGCTCGGTGTAGAGGCGGCGTCGGGCGCGCCGCAGGCCGTTAGCAGCGCGAAGAGGAGCAGCAGGGGGAGAAAACGCCTCATACGCCCTCCTTGGCGGCCAGCCGGGCGGCGTCCCATACCTGCTGATAGGAGATGCCCTTGGCCCGGGCCAGAGCGGCCACATCCTCGTGTTCGGGTTTGACGTGGGTGATACCGAAGCCCTGGGCGGTTTTGACGCGCACCTTGCCCCAGGAGGTCTCCACCTCGCCCACGCCGGGGGTGAGGAAGTACTTGCCGCACCGGCGCACCCGCAGGCCGTTGGTGGTGGTCTCCGCCAGGACGGCCCTAGCCAGGTCCTCCGCCCGCTCCGGGGTACAGAGCACGGTGAGCACGTGGCCGGGGCGGCCCTTCTTCATGGTGCCGGGGGTGGTATACACGTCCAGAGCGCCCCCCTCCAGAAGGCGGGCAGAGGCGAAGGCCAGGGCCTCGGGGGTCATGTCGTCGATGTTGCACACCAGCTCCACGATCTCGTCCTGATTCTCGTCCGCACTCTTTCCCAAAAAGACCCGCACGCAGTTGGGTCGGTCAAAGACCCGGCTGCCCACGCCGTAGCCCACCTTTTCCGTGGCCATGGCGGGCATGGGGCCGAAGGACGCGGCAAAGTGGGTGAGCAGCGCCGCGCCGGTGGGGGTACACAGCTCCCCAAAAACCTCGCCGCCGTAGATGGGCACGCCGGAGAGGAGGTTGGCTGTGGCGGGGGCGGGCACCGGCATCACGCCGTGGGCACACTTCACCGTGCCGCAGCCCACGTGGACGGGGGAGACGACGATTTTTTCCGGCTTCAGGAGGGAGAGGGCGTAGCACACGCCGGTGACATCGGCCACCGCGTCCAGGGCCCCTACTTCATGGTAGTGGACCTCGCCCACCGGACAGCCGTGGGCCTTGGCCTCGGCCTGGGCGATGGCGTCGTACACCCCCCGGGCGGCGGCCTTTACCTCATCGGGGAGGGCGAGATTGTCGATGAGACCGGCGATGTGGTCCGGTGTGGCGTGGTGGTGATGGTGGTGCGCATGGTCGTGCTCATGCTCGTGTTCGTGGTCATGGTGGTGGTGTTCATGCTCATGGGTATGCTCGTGTTCATGGTCATGAGGGTGCTCGTGGTGGTGGTCGTCCTCCTCCAGGCCGTGGACCATTACCTTCATGTGGGTGCCGGAGATGCCGCAGGTCACCGCCCGCTCGGCCTCCAGATGGACCCCGGGCAGCCCCAGGCCGTTCATGGTGCGGAGGAAGCCCTCTTTGTCCTCCAGCAGCTCGTACAGCGCACCCAGGAGCATGTCTCCTGCCGCGCCCATGGCACATTCGATATATAGGGTTTTCATGTTAATCCTCCTTCGTGTCGAGACCTTCCATCTGATTGATGCGGCTGGCCAGAAAACCAGCGCCGAAACCGTTGTCGATGTTGACCACGCTGCACCCGCTGGCGCAGGAGTTGAGCATGGAGAGGAGGGCGGACAGCCCCCCAAAGCTGGCCCCATAGCCCACACTGGTGGGGACGGCCACCACGGGGCAGTCCACCAGCCCGCCGATGACCGAGGCCAGGGCCCCCTCCATCCCGGCCACCGCTACCACGCACCGGGCGCTCATCAGCACATCCAGTTTGGACAGCAGCCGGTGGAGCCCGGCCACCCCCACGTCATAGAGGCGGGTGACATGGTTGCCCAGCACCTCGGCGGTGAGGGCGGCCTCCTCCGCCACGGGGAGGTCGCTGGTACCGCCGGTGGCCACCACGATGTGGCCCAGGGCTTTGCGGGGGCCGGGGAAGGCGATGCCCAAATTGGCCTCCGGGTGGTACTCCAGGGGCACCGTCCCCTCCACCGCCCGGGCCTTATCCCCGTCCAGCCGGGTGATGAGGATATTCTGAATGCCCTTGCTCCCCATGGTCCCGGCGATGCCGGCGATCTGCTCCGCCGTTTTGCCCGCACCGTAGATGACTTCTGCCGCACCCTGCCGGACCCCGCGGTGGAGGTCCACCTTGGCGTAGCCCAGGTCCTCAAAGGGCTTTTCTTTCAGGGAGAGCAGCGCCTCCTCCGGGGCGACCGTGCCCCCGGCCACCTGCCGCAGCAGGTCCAAAATTTCCTGTCGGTTGTCCATGCGTTACTCCTCTCCCCGGGGATTCAGGTCCAGCAGTACCCCGGCAAAATCCGCCCCCAGGGCGGCGGTGATGGTGTCGTGCAGCTCTGCGGCCCGGGCAAACTGCGCCTCCGGGAGCTGGAGCCGGGCCAGGTCTCCCAATAGGCGCAGACGGAAGTCCCGAAAGCCCAGACGGAAGAGGGCGTTTTCCCCCCGCTCCACCCGCTGGAGGTCCTCCGCCGTGATGGGGGTGCCGGTGGGCACCCGGGTGGCCAGGCACGCATAGGCGGGCTTGTCCCAGGTGAAGAGCCCCACCTCCCGGGAGAGGCGGCGCACCTCCGCTTTGGTGAGGCCGCACTCCCGCAGGGGAGAACGGACCTCCAGCTCCCGCAGGGCCTTCATGCCCGGGCGGTCCCCGGCGTCATCGGAGGCGTTGGTGCCGTCCAGCAGGAGGGTGTGCCCGTCCTCCTTCACCGCCGACCACAGGGCGGAGAAGAGGGCTTTTTTGCAGTAATAGCACCGCTCTGGGCCGTTGGCCGCCGCCTCGGGAACGGCCAACACGTCCACCTCCACCACATGGAGGGGAATGCCCAGCTCCTCGGTGAGCCGCCGGGCGTCGGAGAGCTCAAAGGCGGGCTGGAAGGGGGTTTTCACATAGTAGGCCCCCACGTCACAGCCGTAGTGCCGAGCGGCCCACAGCAGAAAGGCCGAGTCCACCCCGCCGGAGAAGGCCACGGCGGCCCGGGGGTGTTGGGTAAAAAAGTCCGAAAGCGTCATAACAGCACTCCTTTTTGACCGAAAAAGAAGGCACCTGTCCCCTGCAAGGGACAGATGCCTTCCTGACATCCAATGAAATGGGGGACCGCGCCGGTTGGGACTGAAGGGCGGCGTTGTGCCGCCCGCTCCAACTTCCTGTCGGAGCGTCAGACCGGCTGATCCAGAGCCGCTACCGCGGCCACGGCGCTCTGCACCAGCTTTCCCATAGACTGGTCCGGAACGCCGACGATGAAATTGTCACAGAGATTGACGGGGATGAGGACCCGCTTGGCCATACTCTGGCCGACCGCCAGGGCCATGGCCGGGGTGATCTCCCCCAGCAGGGAGTCAGCGATGGCGATGCCCACCGGGCCCACGATCACATCGGCCCGACGGCAGGCGACCACCACGGCGTTCTCGCCGGTGGCGGCCTGATGGGCGCCCGCCTTGAGCATGACGCCGGTGGCCAGGGAATTGGTGCCCACCGCGGTGAGGTGGGCGGTGGGACAGGCCTGGCGCAGAGCGGACACCAGCTGGCGGCCCAGGCCGCCGCCCTGTCCGTCCACAACGAGAATGTTCAGGGCTGTTCCCTCCTCTGTTTCTGTGCTGAAAGTCATTATCTCACCCGGGACCGGGTCCAGTCAAGTTCTTTTTAGCTGAACCGCTTCCAGGTCCGGGGGAAGAAGATCAGCAGCACGGGGAAGAGCTCCAGCCGCCCGGCCAGCATATCGAAGGTGAGGACAAGCTTGGAGAACACCGAGAAGTGGCTGAAATTCTGGGTGGGGCCCACGGCGGCCAAGCCGGGGCCAATGTTGTTGAGGGTGGCGGCCACGGCGGTGAAATTGGTCACCAGGTCCTGGTCATCCAGACTTACCAACAGTACGGAGAGAGTTAAGACCATCATGTAGGTGATGAGAAACACGTTCACCGAGCGGATGGTGTCGATGCTCACAGGGTGGCCCTCCAGCCGCAGGCAGCGGACCTCCCGGGGGTGGAGAAAGTAGTGGAACTCCATTCGGATGCTCTTGACCAGAATGAGGAGGCGGGAGACCTTGATGCCGCCGCCGGTGCTGCCGGCGCAGGCGCCGATGAACATGAGGATCACCAGGATGGTGCGGGAGAGCTGGGGCCACTGGTCAAAGTCGGTGGTGGCGAAGCCGGTGGTGGTGATGATGGAGGCCACCTGGAAGGCGGCGTGGCGGAAGGTCTCCTCCACATTCTGGTAGATGCGGTAGGTATTCACCCCGATGACAGCCACCGACGCGGCAATGATGCCCAGATAGGTCCAAACCTCCTCGGCGTAGCGCAGCTGCTTGACCCGGCCCATGAGAATGAGAAAATAGGCGTTGAAGTTGATCCCGAAAAGGATCATAAAAATAGTCACCACATACTGAATATAGGGGGAATAGCTGGTGATGCTGTCGTTTTTGATGCCGAAACCGCCGGTACCGGCCGTGCCGAAGGTGGTGGTCAGCGCGTCAAAGAGGGGCATGTTCCCCAGCAGGAGCAGGACCACCTCCACCGCCGTGAGCACCAGATAGATGCCGTAGAGGATCTTGGCAGTGGACTGGACCCGGGGGGCCAGCTTGCTGACCTCGGGACCGGGGCTCTCGGCCTTCATTAGGTGCATGTGGTACCCGCCGGACAGGGGCAGGATGGACAGGATGAACACCAGGATGCCCATGCCGCCGATCCAGTGGGTGAAGCTGCGCCAGAAGAGGATGCTGCGGGGCAGGCTCTCCACCTCGGTGAGGATGCTGGCGCCGGTGGTGGTGAAGCCGGACACCGTCTCAAAGAGGGCGTCCACCGGGTGGGGAATGGCCCCGCTCAGGACGAAGGGGATGGCCCCCACGATACTGAGCACCAGCCAGCTCAGGGCCACGATGACCAGACCCTCCCGGGTGTGGAACACCTTCTGCCGCAGGCCGCCCCAGGTGCAGGGAATGCCGATGGCCAGGCACAGCAGCACCGTGACCACGAAGGTCCAGCCGCAGCTCTCCCGGTAGATGGCCGCCACCAAGGTGGGCAGGAGGAGCAGGGCCCCCTCCACGTTCAGGATCCAGCCCAGGATAAAACGGATCGCCTCACGATTCATATTTCTCTGTCTCTCCTATCACCTGCAAGTTAAACACGGGGGCGGGGCTTACCGCAGGATATCCCGGATGTCATGGAAGCCCTTGTTGGTGGTGACCACGATGACGGAGTCGCCCACCTGGATGCGGTCCTGTCCACGGGGGAAGATGACCTTGCCCCGGCGGTTGATGCACCCGATGAGCAGATTGCTCTTTAGATCCAGCTCGGCCAGGGAGTGGGCCGTGATCTCCGACTCCTTGCGGACGTAGAATTCCAGGGCCTCGGCCCGGCTGTCCAGAATGTTGTACAGGGTCTCCACATTGCTGCCGATGGAGTTCTGGGTGGCCCGGACATACTGGACGATGTAGTCAGCGGTGAGGAATTTGGGGTAAATGACGCTGCCCAGGTCCATGCTCTCGATAACATCATAGAACGAGATGCGGTTGACCTTGGACACCAGCTTGGCATTGGAGTGCTGCTTGGCGTAGAGGGCCAGCAGCAGATTTTCCTCGTCCATGTTGGTGATGGCCACGAAGGACTCGGTGGTCTCCAGTCCCGCCTCCAGCAGCATTTGCTGGTCGCTGCCGTTGCCGTGGAGGATGGTGGCCTGGGGCAGCTCCTCGCACAGCTCCCGGCAGCGCTCGGGCTTGACCTCGATGATGTGCACGTCGATGCCCATCTCCAGCAGCTGCCGGGCCAGGTACACCGCGATGGTGCCACCGCCCACGATGAGGGTGCTGTTCACCCGACGGGTGCCCAGGCCGATCTTGCGGAAGAAGGAGGCCGCCTCCTGGGGGGTGGCCATGATGGACACGCTGTCCCCGTCCTGGAGGACAAAGCTGCCGTTGGGGATGAACACGTCGTCACCGCGCTCCACGGCACAGATGAGGACCTTGCTGTGCAGGTCCCCCACCACCTGCTCCACCGTGCGCCCGCCCAGCCCGAAGGAGCTGCGCAGCTTGATGGTGAGGAGCTCTGCCCGGCCCTTGGCAAAGGTGTCGATCTTGATGGCGGAGGGGAAGCGCAGCAGCCGTGCGATCTCCATGGCAGTGGTAAGCTCCGGGTTGATGACCATGGAGATGCCCATCTGCTCCTTGATAAAGCCGATCTCCTTGTTGTACAGGGGGTCCCGCACCCGGGCGATGGTGAGACAGCCGCCGGAGGCCCGCTTGCCGATGATGCAGCACAGCAGGTTCAGCTCGTCCGACTCGGTGACCGCGATGATGAGGTCGGTCTTGTCGATGCCCGCCTCCTTCAGGACGTTCACACTGGCGCCGTTGCCCACCACGCCCATCACGTCCAGATCGTCGGTGACCTCCCGGATGAGCTGGGGGTTCAGGTCCACCACGACTACATTGTGGCCCTCGGCGCTGAGCTGCTCGGTCAGGGTGTGGCCCACTTTGCCACAGCCCACGATGATGATCTGCATATCCTTCCCGCCTTTTGTTTCTTCCGCAGTATGTGCCGCCGGACCGGTGCCGGCGAGCGAGTATTACCATCATATCACCTTTGCGGGAATTTGCAATGGCTATTGCGGATTTTGGGACGGTATGCTTCCGGTATCTTTGCGCTCGCCGCACAGACGTCCTGCCCGGACAGCGCCCGATTTCTTTTTGCAAAAAGAAACCGGGGAAAGAAAAAGCGGAGAGGGGAACTTCTCGTTCCCCTCTCCACTCCCCTCCAAATGGGCGGCCTTCGGCCACCTGGTTTTGCCGGCAGTACAAGCGGTGCTCTCGCCGAGCAGGCGGCCTGCGCGGCGAGGACACCCCCTCCGGGCTGCCCGGAAACCTACCGCACTGCCGTTCCGGCCTTCTCCTTCCCGGAAGGTTTTCCGACCCGAGGCGTGCCGGCTTTGAGGACCTCGCACACCAGCGCCGGGGCCAACGCCAGCCCCAGCACCGCCAGCCACTGCTCCGGCATGAGGGGCACGGTGCGGAACACGCTCTGGAGGGGGGGTAAGCACAGCACCGCCAGTTGGAGGAGCATCCCGGCCAGAAAGGCCCGGTTCATGGAGCGGTTGGAAAGCACTCCCAGACGGAGGAGCGTGTGTTCCTCACTGCGCACATCGTAGGCGTGGAAGAGTTGAGCGAAGGTGAGGGTGGCGAAGGCCATGGTGCTCCCCGCCTCCCGGCCCAGGGGGGAGAGGAGGGCGGTACACCCCAGCACATAGGCCCCCAGAGTGGCCAGCCCGATGAGAGCCCCCTGCCAGAGAAGGCGCAGGGAAAAGGCCCGGTCAAAGAGGGGGGCGTGGGCGCTGCGGGGGGACTGTTCCATCACCCCGTCCTCCACCGGCTCCACCCCCAGGGCCAGGGCAGGGAGGGAGTCGGTGACCAGATTGAGCCACAGCAGCTGTACCGCCACCAGCGGGGCGGGGCGCAGGTCCAGCAGGGTCCCCAGGAACACCGCCAGAATCTCTCCGATGTTGCAGGAGAGTAAGTAGTGGATGGCCTTGCGGATGTTGGCATAAATCCCCCGGCCCTCCTCCACGGCGTGGACGATGGTGGAGAAGTCGTCGTCGGTGAGGATCATGTCGGCGGCCTCCTTGGCCACGTCGGTGCCCGAGCGGCCCATGGCGCAGCCGATGTCGGCGGCTTTGAGGGCCGGGGCGTCATTGACTCCGTCGCCGGTCATGGCCACCACCTTGCCCCGGGCCTGCCAGGCCCGGACGATGCGCATCTTGTGCTCGGGGCTCACCCGGGCGTAGACCGAGAAGCGCTCCACGTCTTGCTCCAGCACCTCCTGGGGCATGAAGTCCAGGTCCTCGCCGGTGAGGGCCAGGTCCCCGGGGCGGAAGATGTCCAGCTCTTTGGCCACCGCCAGGGCGGTGAGCTTGTGGTCGCCGGTGATCATCACCGGGCGGATGCCGGCGGCGTAACACTGCTCCACCGCTCCCCGCACCTGAGGCCGGGGCGGGTCCATCATGCCCAGCAGCCCCAGGAAGGTGAGCTCCCGCTCCACCGTCTCCGGCTCCAATTCCCGGGGGAGGAATTCCAGGTCCCGGTAGGCCACCCCCAGTACCCGCAGGGCCTGCTCGGCCATGGCGGCATTGGCGGCCAGCGCGGCCTGCCGGGCCTCTGGATCGATGCGGCAGCGGCTGAGAAGCACGTCAGGGGCCCCCTTCACCACCAGGCGATATCCTCCCCCCTTCCGGGGGTGGAGGGTACTCATCCGCTTGCGCTGGGAGTCGAAGGGCAGCTCTCCCTTCCGGGGGTACTCCTGCTCCAGACGGTTTTTATCAAACCCCTCCCGGGCGGCCAGCTCCACCAGCGCCACCTCAGTGGGGTCACCGGTACAGGAGGCGGAGCCGTGGCTGTCGTAACGTAGGGCGGCGTCGGTGCACAGGGCCGCAGCAGTGAGGAGCTCCTGACGCACACCGGGCCGCGGGGTCCACACTTGGGTGACGGTCATGCGGTTCTGGGTGAGGGTACCGGTCTTGTCCGAGCAGATGACCCCGGCGCAGCCCAGGGTCTCCACGGCGGGGAGACGCTTGATGATGGCCCCCCGGCGCACCATTCGGGACACCCCCAGGGCCAGCACAATGGTCACCACAGCGGGGAGCCCTTCGGGGATGGCGGCCACCGCCAGGGATACCGCGGTGAGGAACATGTCCAACATGGAGCGGTGGAAGAGGAGCCCCACCCCGAACATTACCGCGCACACGCACACGCATAGGAAGGAGAGGGTGCGGGAGACCTCTCCCATCCGCCGCTGGAGGGGGGTGTCTCCGCTGTCCTCCCCCAGCAGCATCCCGGCGATGCGACCCACCTCGGTGTCCATGCCGGTGGCCACTACCACACAGCGGCCCCGCCCGGCCGTGACCACAGTGGAGGAGAGAACCAGGTTCCGCCGCTCCGCCAGAGGGGCGTCCACCGCCAGGATGGCCCCGGCGTCCTTGGACACGGGGGCGGACTCGCCGGTGAGAGCGCTCTCGTCACAGCGCAGCCCGGCGCTCTCCAGAAGACGCCCGTCGGCGGGGACCAGGTCCCCGGCCTCCAGCTCCACGATGTCGCCGGGCACCAGCTCGGCGGCCTCCAGCCGCAGCTCCTCGCCGCCCCGCACCACCCGTGCCAGGGGGGCCGAGAGCTGCCGCAGGGCCTCCAGAGCACGCCGTGCGTTGTCCTCCTGGGAGAGGGAAATGCAGGCGTTGACTACCACAATGAGGAGGATGATGGCCGCGTCCAGCCAGTCGCTCCCCCCACTGGCCACCAGGGACAGCCCCGCCGCCCCCAGCAGCACCAGCACCATGGGGTCCTTTAGCTGCTCCAGCAGCCGCACCGGCAGACTGGGCGGTTTGTGGCTGGCCAGGGCGTTGGGCCCGTACTGGCTCCGCCTGCGCTGGACCTGGCCGGGGGAGAGCCCCCGCTTTTCCTCACTCTCCAGCTCCCGCAGGACCTCCGTGCCGCTCTTGCTGTGCCATCCGCCCATATCGTGCGCCCCTTTCCCTTTTAAAATCCACTATTTTCCAGATATCCAAAGCCCAGTATAGACTTTGCTTCAGTGGGATTTCAAGGGAATTGTGGCGTTCAGCCGGTGCGTCCGGTCCGGCGGCGCAGCTCCCGGGCCAGATGCCGGAGAAAGACTCCGCTGGAGGGACAGCGCTCCGGTGTGCCGCCCATGACGGCGCGGTAACAGGGGGTGTTGGCCTCATGAATCCGGCGGATGACGTCCCGGATGTTCTTATCCACCGCCGCGTAGCTGGAGGCGCTCTGGCGGATGGCGGGGTAATAGGCCTCCTTGAGGAGCATGGTGCCCGGCCCGGCGGCAGCCAAAGTTTCGGCGGTCAGCGCCAGCCACCGGCGGCCCTGGAGCCGTTCCGGCGCGCCCATCTCTTCCAGAAGCCGGTCGGCCTGGCCCCGGCGGATGGGCGGAGTTTCGGGCTCCATTCGGGGACAGAGGGCGTGGATGGCGGTGAGCAGCTCCACAAAACGTACCGGCTTTTGAAAGAAGAAGTCCGCCCCCAGATCCAGAACCTGCTCCACCAGGGCCACGCTGCCCACCCGGCTGACTACCAGGATGTGAGGGCGGCGCTCCGGCGGCCACTCCCGCAGGGCCAGCAGCACACCCAGTCCGCTGACCCGGGGCATCACCAGATCGAGAATCACCAGCTCCGGCCGCAGCGCGGCCATGAGAGCCAGGCCCTCCTCGCCGTTTTCCGCCTCGTCCACCCGGGCGGTCACGCCGCTGTCCAGTAGACTGTCCCGCAGCAGGCGGCGGGCCGCCGGATCGTCCTCGATCAGCAGGACCCGCTGGAGCCGTTCCCCTCCCATGTCCGAGCCTCCTTTGCGTGCCCCGCGCCGCGACCGGTACGGGGCGTGTATTGCTCTCAGTATAACATTACCGGGCTATCGTGGTAAAGCAACCCTGGTCTTTTTTCGGACCCCTCTTGACAAATCCATGCCACTGTGTTTATACTGTACATGCTGAGTATACACAGTAAAACGAGGTGCACCATGGAGATCATCATCCGCAATACCGGAGACATACCCATCTACGAACAGATCACCCGCCAGGTGAAGAGCCTCATCCTGCGGGGGGAGCTGAAGGAGGGCGAGGCCCTGCCCTCCATGCGCCTGCTGGCCCGGGACCTGCGTATTTCGGTCATCACCACCAAGCGGGCCTATGAGGAACTGGAGCGGGAGGGCTTCATCACCACCGTACCGGGGAAGGGGTGCTTTGTGGCCCCCCGGAACCTGGAGCTGGTGCGGGAGGACGCCCTGCGCCGGGTGGAGGAACACCTCTCGGCGGCGGTGGAGGTGGCCCGCACGGCGGCCATTTCCCTGGAAGAGCTGGAAGAGACTCTGACCATCCTATATGGAGAGGATACATTATGAGTTATGAGAATGCCATTGAGATCAAGCATCTCACCAAGGACTACGGTTCTTTTTGCCTGGAGGATGTGAGCCTGGAGGTCCCGAAGGGGACCATCCTGGGGCTCATTGGCGAGAATGGGGCGGGCAAGTCCACCACCATCAAGTGCATCCTGAACCTGATCCGCCGGGACAAGGGCGAGATCCGGGTGATGGGGCTGGATAACCTCCAGCAGGAGCGGGAGGTGAAGGCCCGCACGGCGGTGGTCTTTGATGAGTGCCCCTTCTACGAGAATCTGACCGCCGCCATGGTGGGGCAGATCCTGGCCGGGGTGTGTCCGGACTGGGACGGAGCGCGCTACGCCGCCCTGGTAAAAGAGCTGGAGCTCCCCGAGAAAAAGACGGTGAAGGAGTTTTCGCGGGGCATGAAAATGAAGCTGTCCATCGCCGCCGCCCTGGCCCGGGACCCCCAGGTGCTGCTGCTGGACGAGGCCACCAGCGGCCTGGACCCGGTGGCCCGGGACGCCATCCTGGAGAAGCTCATGGACTTCGTCTCCGACGGGGAGCGGGCGGTCCTCCTCTCCAGCCACATCACCAGCGACCTGGAGAAGGCAGCGGACTATGTGGCCTATCTCCACAAGGGCAAGCTCCTCCTCCAGGGGGAAAAGGATGTACTGCTCTCCGAGTTCGGCCGTCTGGCCTGCACCCGGGCGGAGCTGGACCAGGTGGACCCGGCCTTCCTGGCCGGGGTGCGGAAGAGCCAGTTCCAGTGTGAGGCCCTCATCCGCCGCCGGGGAGAGTTCAAGCGGCTCTATCCCGAGCTGGCGGTGGACCCGGTGGACCTGGAGGACATTATGGTGTTTACCGTGAGGGGGGAACAGGCATGATCGGCTTTTGGAAAAAGGATTTTTTCATTCTGCGCAAGCAGATGCGGACCTACACATTTATTCTGGTGGTGTACGCCTTTCTGAGCATCAGCGGCGTGTGGGGCTCCAACCTCATCGCGGCCATGGTGGCGCTGGTGACCCTGATGTGTCCCCTCACCGCCTTTGCCTACGATCAGGCCAGCGGGTGGGACGCCTACGCCTGCGCCCTCCCCGGTGGCGGAAAGGGCGCGGTGGCAGGGCGGTACCTGTGTACCCTCACCATCTGGGCGGGCGCTACGGCCCTGTGCTGTGTGCTGTCTGCGGTGCTGTGGGCCGTGGGCCTGCTGGAGAGTAATCTGCCGGAGCTGTTGCTGGGAGATCTGGTTTCCGGGACCACTGGTTTGCTGATGGCCGCGGTGACCTTGCCGCTGTGCTACAAGTTCGGCGTGGAGCGGGGGCGGGTGTTGATGACGCTGGTTTTTGTCTGCATCTTTGTAGGCATCCTTGCAACTCCTTCCCTGGTGGATGGACTGCTACCCTCTTCCTTCGATACCAAGATGCTGCTCATTGGCGGACTTGTAGGCTTTGCGGTGCTGGTGGTGGCGGGGCTGTACCTTTCCTACCGGATCTCCCGCGCCATCTACCTCAAAAAAGAGTGGTAAGATAGGACAGTCGCTTCCGGGGAGCCCGGAGGAATGTGTGCTCGCCGCACAGGCGTCCTGCGCGGACAGCGCCCCATTTCTTTT
>DYBS01000040.1 GCA_019418525.1 Clostridiales bacterium | reverse complement strand
ATAAGAGACAGGCAGTGGACCCGGAGCAGGAGAACACCTGGTCCGTGGTGTGGCTGGACCACGAGTTTGAATGGCCGCCGCATTACCTGGGGGAGGACGGCAGACTGCACGGTTCCCCCGCCGCCCCCGACTTCCATACCTTGCTGGAGTGGTACTTCTGCGGCAGCCTGGAGGAGGAGTTTGAACAAGAGGAGCAGGTAAAGGTGACCTACGAGCGGCTCAACAACCAGGCATTCTGCTCCGCCTGGTGGGAGGAGCGCTGGAAAGTATGAGCGGCCAACCCCTCAAGCGCCACCGCAACCTGAGCAAGGGTGAGCTGCTGCACTTTCTGGTGGTGCTGCTGGGGCTGGGCGGGACGCTGTACCTGTTGAGCAGCTGACAGCCCACCGATAAATCCGGCGGAGCTGGTGAAGGCGGTGCGAATGGGCTTTATTACCTCCCGGAAGGGAGGGCCCTTCGTCAGACGGGAAGCAGGCTCCCCAAAAAGAGGAAGAATGCCGCGCTGAACAGCAAGGCCAGAAGGGAACTGAGCAGAAGGACCGTTTTTTTCTGCCAACGCAGGAAGGGAAAGCCCTGGATGCGGTTTGCCCGACGCAATTCCAGCGCACCAGAGCCCAGTAGCAGCGCCAACCCCACCCCCGCCCAGACCAGTAAGCAGAGCTTCCCATCGGCAGTACTCTGGAACAGGCCGGAGTTCATCCCCGCGGCCAGACCGCATACCCACACCAGCAGTACAAGCAGCGGGGAAAGGGGACCACCCCAAAAGAGACGCAGCCAGACGCGCAGGCACACTCCCAGCCCCAGTTTGTGCGCCTGGGCGTCCACATAGCCCAGACCACCGCAGTTGGGGCAGCGCTCTTGGCGGCCGGTGTCCTGGGCTGTCCACTTCGCCCCACAGCAACGAGGGCACAGATGGGCCTCCTGGGGGATACCAGCGGGGTAGAAGTCTCGATTTTCCAGGTAGAGGGGGAGGGGAATTTGCTCCTCCACCACAAAGCGGAGCTCCGTAGGGGAGCAGGAGAAGCGGAACAGCACCCCCAGATAGTCGCAGGGTGTTTGACGCACCCCCTCCAGAAGATAAGTACCCAGGAAGCGGGCCAGTAGGACGCCGTGGATGGTACCCTCCTCCTGCCACAGCCGCACCCGGCCCACATACCACTCCCCGGTCAGATCACAGGCCGAGGGGAAATGGTGCTTACTGGAGGGCTTCCAGGCCCGGGGGTTCCGGAGCTCGATGGACAGGCTCTCCTCCAGACTCCGGTAGAGCGTCTCCTGATGGGTTTCAAAAAAACGCCGCAGCTCCTCTGAGGAAAATTCCAGACAGGGCTGCAACTGGTTTTGGTAGGTGGCGTAGTCCTGGTTGGGATTGGGACGGGGCAAATCCAGACGGACAAGAGAAGCCATTGGCTGCATACCGAACACCTCCTAATGAAAGAAAAAAGCGGCACAGGGAATTGCTCCCTGTGCCGCTTTCTGTTGCTTTTTGCTGTTACTGGGCAATCTCCACGATAGAGACCTGCTTGCGATCCTTGCCCAGGCGCTCGAACTTGACCTTGCCGTCCTTCAGGGCGAACAGGGTGTCGTCGCTGCCCTTGCCCACGTTCACACCGGGGTGAATGTGGGTGCCGCGCTGACGGACCAGGATGTTGCCGGCCAGCACGAACTGACCATCGCCGCGCTTGACGCCCAGACGCTTGGACTCAGAGTCACGGCCGTTACGGGTGGAGCCGACGCCCTTCTTGTGGGCGAAGAACTGAAGACCGATATTCAGCATGTTGTACACCTCCAAACGTGTGTGGATCCAATCACTCGGGGGAGAGGACTTACTCCTCCTCCACCACGAGAATGTGCTCAGGATATTCCTCGTGAAGCTGGGTAAAGTAGAGCATCAGGGCTGCCAGAAGGGTCTGGCAGGTCTCCTCGTTCTGCTCGCCCAGTCCACCGGGGAGTTTCAGCGAGATGGAATCGTCCTTGACCTTCACCGAGGCCTCCAGGCCCAGCACGTCGTTGACGGCGCACTCGGTCAGGCGGATGGCGCTGGTGATGGCGGCGCAGACGATGTCGCTTCCCGCTTCGGCGTAGCCGCTGTGGCCCTTCGACTGAAAGCCCACGATGCGCTCGCCCTCCATGCGGAAGGATATGGTGGTCATATCCGAATTACACGGAGATCTTGCCGATGGTCACCTTGGTGTAGGGCTGACGGTGACCCTGGCGCTTGTGATAGCCCTTCTTGGGCTTATACTTGAAGACCATGATCTTCTTGCCCTTGCCGTTCTTCACCACGGAAGCCTCGACCTTGGCGCCGTCCACCACGGGGGTGCCGAAGGTGGCCTTGTCGCCGTCGACCACAGCCAGGACCTTGTCGAACACGATGGCGTCACCAGCCTCGTTGGGCAGCTTCTCGACGAAAATGGTATCGCCCTCCGCCACCTTGTACTGCTTGCCGCCAGTCACAATGATTGCCTGCATTCTTGTTTCACTCCTTCATTACGGACTCGCTGTCGGGGGCGGGAGCGGTGTCGCTCCGCTTGTAGACCCATTCAAAGCGGCCTTAACAGTATATCAATGAGGGGTGCGTTTGTCAATGATTTTCCCGTAAAAAGGCGGGATTTTTTGGATGACAGCGGGTTTCTCCGCCCCGGTCCAGGCAATTCGCCCCAAATACCAGCCGGTGACGCCGTTCCGCTTGGCCAGGATGCCCCGGCTGGTCTCCCGCACAACGGCAAGGGTGTCCCCGGGGGAGACGGGGAGGAGGTAATCGGTGGAGTCCTCGCAGCGGAGGACGCCGTCCTGCTCGTAGAGGTACTCGGTCAGAATGTCCAGCACCCGGCCGGTGGCGATGTGGCGGCAGCGGCAGAACTCCTCCCCCCGCTCCAGCACCTCCACCGGGTTCTCGCTCCAGCGGATGTTGATGGAATTGGTCGAGGGAGCCTGTCCGTCCAGGGCCACCACCTGGGGCAGGCCGTCCCAGGCGGCGTAGCGGAAATCGGTGTGGTTTCCGGCGGGGAGGATGAGGGCGTTGAGCTGCCCGTCCCACTTGAGCTGGCAGCCGCCGTCGATGCTGAGGATGTGCCGCTCGGGCAGGAAGATGGGGGCGGCGTTGGGGATGTCCAGGTGGTAGAGGGTGACCGGCCAGTGCCCCACTACCACCCAGCGGCGGAAGGAGTAGGGCTTGGCCAGAAAGTCGTCGTTTTTCATGCACGGCCAGGCGGGGAGCTCCTCCAGCCGGTCCTCCCGGGACACGCCCCCGTGGACGAAGAGAAAGTCGTCGCTGAGGAGGACGGTGGGGAGGCTCCGCAGAAAAGACAGCTCCGGGCCGTAGGAGGCCCGGATGGCCGCCCGGAGGGCGGGGAAGTCATCAGGGCTCCGGAGGGGGAGTCCCAGCTCGTCGGCCATCTGGCGTAAAATGCACTTGTTCCCCCACTTGAAGATGTAAGACTCGTAAAAAGCCTGGGGGATGTCCGGGTTCTCGTCGGCAAAGTTGTAGGTGAGGTTGTCGCAGTTGCCGCAGAGCATGTGGACCCGGTGGGTTTTGGAGAGGGCCATCACCTCCCGCAGGAGGGTGAGGCTCTCCTCGCCTTTTTCCAGCAAATCGCCCAGCAGGATGAGCTCGTCCTCCGGGGAGAAGTTTAACGCTTTCAAGAGGGACCAGAAAAAGTCCCGGTTGCCGTGGACATCGCTGAGGACCAGCACTCGCCGGTCCGGGTCCAGGGTGAGGGGGCGCACGGTGACATATTCCATGGAGCGCCCCCTTACGGCGTGAGGGGCCGGATGTCCAGCTCCTCATAGCCGGTCTCCTCGTCCCACACCCGGCCGAAGGCCACCCCGGGCACCTCCTGGAGCACCACCTCGCAGGTGGTGTTGACGATGCACCCGTCTTTTAAATGCCCTCCGAGAGTAGTCAGATCCTCCCGGGCCAGGGAGATGTGCAGGTGGAGCCGCTCTTTTGAGAGAGTGCCCATGAGGGAGACGATCTCCAGCGGCTCGTCCAGGGTGTGGACCTTTACCCCGGAGGCGTCCCGGATCACCGCCCGGCTCAGACAGCCCACGGCGGACAGCACCACCGCCGCGTCGATGGCGTGGGCGCGGGCGTACTCCTCCAGGGACCGGCGCAGGTCGTCCCCCCGGTGGAGGCGGAAACAGTGGATGGACATGGTTCGCTCCCCCTTTGACATGCGGTTTGCTCCATTATAATGCCCCCGGTATCGTCCGGCAAGGGGAGGGAATTGTAAACAATCTGAAAACCCCCTTGAAAATTGCTGTGCGAAGGACTATCATACTCTTAGCACTCAGAATGGAAGAGTGCTAAAACTTCGTATAACGATTTGTTTTTATATAGGGAGGAAGTTTTTATGGAAAAGAAAGCCTTTCAGGCCGAGTCCCAGCGCCTGCTGGACCTGATGATCAACTCCATCTACACCCACAAGGAGATCTTCCTGCGCGAGCTCATCTCCAACGCCAGCGACGCCGTGGACAAGCTGGCCTATAAGGCCCTCACCGACGACCAGGTGGGCCTGGACCGCTCCGACTTCAAGATCACCCTGACCCCCGACCAGATCGCCCGGACCCTCACCATCAGCGACAACGGCATCGGCATGACCAAGGAGGAGCTGGAGGAGAACCTGGGCACCATCGCCAAGAGCGGTTCCCTGCAGTTCAAGCAGGACATGGCCGCCAAGGACGCCGGCGAGGGCAAGAGCGACGTGGACATCATCGGCCAGTTCGGCGTGGGCTTCTACTCCGCCTTCATGGTGGCCGACCAGGTGACCGTCACCTCCAAGGCCTACGGCAGCGACCAGGCCTGGCGCTGGCAGTCCGACGGCAAGGACGGCTACACCATCGAGCCCTGCGAGAAGGCCGGCGCCGGCACCGACGTGGTGCTGCACATCAAGGCCAACACCGAGGACGACCACTATGACGAGTACCTGGAGCAGTACCGTATCGCCGACCTGGTGAAGAAGTACTCCGACTACATCCACTACCCCATCGTCATGCTCATGCACAAGTCCAGACAAAAACCCCGCCCCGAGGACGCCGGTGACGACTACAAGCCCGAGTGGGAGGACTATGACGAGTGGCAGACCCTCAACTCCATGGTGCCCCTGTGGCAGCGGCCCAAGAGCGAGGTGAAGGACGAGGAGTACAACCAGTTCTATAAGGAGAAGTACGGCGACTGGGAGGACCCCCTCAGCGTCGTCCACGTCTCCGCCGAGGGCGCGGTGGAGTACAAGGCCATGCTCTATATCCCCGCCCACGCCCCCTATAACTTCTACACCCGGGACTACGAGAAGGGCCTGCAGCTCTACTCCTCGGGCGTCCTCATCATGGACCAGTGCGCGGACCTGGTCAGCGACCACTTCCGCTTTGTCCGCGGCGTGGTGGACTCCCAGGACTTCTCCCTCAACATCTCCCGTGAGATGCTCCAGCACACCCGCCAGCTGAAGGTGATCGCCTCCAATCTGGACAAGAAGATCAAGGCCGAGCTCATGAAGCTCCAGAAGGACGACCGGGAGAAGTACGAGCAGTTCTGGAAGAGCTTCGGCATGCAGATCAAGTACGGCGTGCTGGATGACTACGGCGCCCACAAGGACTTTTTGAAGGACCTCCTGCTGTTCTGGTCCGCCAAGGAGGGCAAGCTCATTACCCTGGCCGAGTACCAGGAGCACATGGCCGAGGACCAGCCCTTCATCTACTTCGCCGCTGGCGAGAGCGCCGAGAAGATCGCCCGCCTGCCCCAGGCCGAGCGCATCCTGGACAAGGGCTACGACATCCTCTGCCTCACCGACGACCCCGACGAGTTCGTCATCAACTCCCTGGGTGCGGTGAACGAGAAGTCCTTCAAGTCGGTCAACGACGAGGACGCCCTCCCCGAGAGCGACGAGGACAAGGAGAAGGCCAAGCAGCAGGCCGAGGAGAATAAGGACGTGCTGGACTTCGTGAAGGAGGCCCTGGGCGACGAGATCAAGGAAGCCCGCATCTCCAAGATCCTCAAGAGCGGCGCGGTGTGCCTCACCACCGACGGCCCCATCACGCTGGAGATGGAGAAGTACTTCAACCGTATGGACCCCGAGCGCGCAGCCGACATGAAGGCCCAGCGGGTGCTGGAGCTCAACCCCGACTCCTCTGCTTTTGCCGCCCTGAAGTCCGCCATGGAGAGCGACAAGGACAAGGCCAAGACCTATGCCCAGATCCTCTACGCCCAGGCCCAGCTCATTGCCGGGCTGCCCCTGGCCGACCCCACCGCCTACGCCGAGCTGGTCTGCTCTCTGATGCAGTAAAGCGGACCGGACAATTTCTGGGGGAAAAGGGTTGCATTCTCGAAACTTTGGCCATATTGCTGAATTTCAGGCCGGTTTTCGTTTCAAAGACTGGCTCACAAAATCGGATAAATTCTTTTTTTCCTCCGGGTCCTGTACTATAATAATAGAATACAGAAGATATTACGCGAGTACGGGAGGAATTACCCATGGTCATCACAAAGACGTTCTCCAAGCGGGAGGACATCCGGAAGCTCCGGGATCTGGCGCTCTCCGTGCCGGAGGCGGTCACCGTGCGTTCTCTGAACGGATCGGTTTCCATGAACGCCAAATCTCCCATGGGCATCTATGCGCTGGACTTCTCCCAGCCGGTGGAGATCGTCACCGATTCCGCCGCGCTCATTGAGGAAGTAGAGCGCTGGTAAGCATCCAAAAACCAAATTGGGCGCGCCGCAAATTCTGCGGCGCGCCCGTTTTCTATGCTCCGGTGCGGAAGAGGTCCCTCGGGGCGCTCCCCTGGGCGGAGAGGGCGGTCAGGTACTCCACACAGCCGAACAGGGCGCACGCCCCCGCCGCCGGCACCTCTCCCACGCCACTGTCCAGAAGGAAGTGGAAGAGCAGGTTCACGCACAGCCCCATCAGCACCGCCGACAGGGCCGGGGCAGTGCACCACTGGAAAAGCCGGGGCCGCATGTGGGCGTACCGGGCCACCTGCCGCCAGTTGAGGAGCAGCCCCAGGGCGGAGCTCACCACGAAGGCGGCTACATAGCCCGCGAGGCCCACCCCGGGCAGGCCCATCAGAAACCAGGTCAGGCCCAGCTGCACCCCTCCGCAGAGGATGGCGTTCCACGCCGCCGCCTGCTGCCGCCCCACGCCGTTGAGCACCCCGCCCAGCACCGACTGGTAGCAGGAGAAGAGCACCCCCGCCGAGAGGGGGAGGATGTAGTCCCCGGCCTGCTCACTGCGGAAGAGGAGCCGCCCCAGGGTGGGCCCCAGCACTACCAGCAGCGAGAGGCAGGGCATCAGCAGCAGCGACGTGGCCGCCATGGCCTTGTGTACCCGACTCCGCACCTGGTCCAGCCGTCCCAGGGCGGCGCTGCGGGCCAGCCGGGGCACCAGCACCAGCCCCATGGCCCCAATGAAGGCGGTGGGCATGCACAGCATGGGCAATGTCATCCCGCACAGCACCCCGAAGGCGCTCATGGCGGCGGTGACGTCGGCCCCGGCCGCTACCAGCTGTTGGGGGATAAGCACTGCGTTGGCCGAGCCCATCAGGTTCCCCAGCAGGGAGGTGAGGCCGATGGGGGCGGCGATGGAGGCGATGCGCTTATTTAATCCCCGCTCCGGCGCCGAGCGGGGGAGGGGTGCGGTGTGCCGCCGGAACAGGGCGGTGAGAGTGACGGCGGAAAAGACCTCGCACACCGTCATTCCCAACACGATGGTTCCCACCGTGCGCTCCCCACCCCGGGGGCGCAGAACCACCAGCAGGCCCAGCACTGCCCCGGTGCGGAGGAACTGCTCACACAGCTCCACCGCCGCCGGGGGGCGGATGTGCCCCGCGCCATAGAAGGCGTGCTTGTGCAGGTTCTCTACCCCGGTGAGAAGCACGCAGGGCAGCAGGAGCAGCAGCCCCAGTTGGGTGCGGGCGTCCCCCAAGAGGGCGGTGGAGATCCAATCCGAGCCCAGGGCGGTGACCAGGGCCACCGGCAGGAAGAGGAGGAAAAAAGCCACCAGGCACTTGCGCAGCACCGCCGGCATGGCCCCCGCCATCCCCCGGGCGCCGTACTCGGCGGACAGGTTGGACACCGCCACCGTGAGCCCGATGGCGGTGAGGGAGAGGAGCACTGAGTACACCGGCATTACCAGCTGGTAAAGCCCCATAAACTCCGCCCCCACCAGCCGGGAGAGCAGGATGCGGTACACGAACCCCAGCACCTGGGACACCAGGCTCACCCCGGTGAGGAGGAGCGTGCCGTAGAGCAGGGAGGAGCGGCTGAGTTTCATGGGCAGGCCCCCTTCTGATTCACTGCTACCAGCCTATGAAGGGTCCGGCCCGGTCATGCGGGAAATGGCATTTGACAAGGGCCCCGGCCAAGGAGTATCATGGAAGAGCCTGATTCTTTTCCACTATGAAGCGGCAAAGAGGCCGCAGAAGGAGCCACGCCCATGATCGCCACCGTCATTAACGTCATCCTCATCCTGCTGGGCAGCACCCTGGGCCTGGTGTTCCGGGACCGCATCAGCCCCCGCTTTTCCGCCACCCTCACCTCGGCGTTGGGCCTGTGTGTGCTGGGCATCGGCATCTCCAGTATGATCGGCACCAACGACACCCTCTGTGTCATTGTGTGCATGGTGGTGGGCACCCTCCTGGGGGAGGCCCTGCGCATCGAGGACCGGCTGGAGGGGATCGGCGACGTGCTGCGCCGCCGCCTGCTGCGCGGCGGGAGCAACAGCCGCTTCGTGGAGGGCTTCGTGAACGCTACCGTCCTCTTCTGCGTGGGAGCCATGGCCATCAACGGCTCCATGGAGGCGGGCATGAATCACAATTACGATATCCTCATCTCCAAGGGGGTCATTGACGGGGTGACCTCCATCACCTTTGCCGCCGCCATGGGCGTGGGGACGGCCTTCTCGGTGGTGCCCCTGTTCCTCTACCAGGGGGGCCTCACCCTCATCTTTGCCGCCGTGGGCCAGGCCATGGACCCGGCAGTGGTCACCGAGATGAGCGCCGTGGGCGGCACCATCATTGCCGGGATCGCGGTCAACATGCTGGGTCTGCCGAAGGAGAAGCTGAGGGTGGGCAACATGCTCCCCGCCATCTTCCTGCCCCTTCTGTATGTGCCCCTGGCCGCCTGGCTGGCCCAGCGCCTGGGTTGAGCTCCCGCCCTGCGTGCGTCAGAGAGAGACGAATGTCCGAGCATACGGGATTTCCGCTGTTTTGTATCACTTTTTCCGGCTGAGAAAAAATCAAACCGGTCAGTGTAACGAAAAAGTTGAGATTTTTGCAAAAACCCTCTTGCCATTTGGTCGAAAAGGCGATATACTACATGAGGAAACAGAGAAGAGCTCTGTAACCTTTTCCATCGAAAAACGCAACAAATCCAGCGAAAGCTGGTAAGTTGCGATTTTTTCGGCGGCAGTATGTTAAAAAAATAACAAGCACCCGGAAATGGGACCTTTAGGAGGCAACAGGATGGGATTCGTCAAACTGGAGCGGCAGGGCCATGTGGCCCTCATCACCATCGACCGGCCGGAGGCGCTCAACGCGCTGAACAGCCAGGTCCTCACCGACCTGGACGAGGTCCTGGACCGGGTGGAAGCCGACGAGGAGATCTACGTGGCGGTGCTCACCGGCGCGGGGCGCTCCTTCGTGGCCGGAGCCGACATCGCGGAGATGAAGGAGTTTACCTCCAGCGACGGCAAGCGCTTCGGCGTCCACGGCGGCAATGTGTTCCTCAAGCTGGAGAACCTGTCCAAGCCCGTCATCGCGGCGGTGAACGGCTTCGCCCTGGGCGGCGGCTGTGAGCTGAGCATGGCCTGCGACATCCGTCTGGCCAGCGAGAAGGCCAAGTTCGGCCAGCCCGAGGTGGGCCTGGGCATCACCCCCGGCTTCGGCGGCACCCAGCGTCTGCCCCGCATCGTGGGCGTGAGCAAGGCCATGGAGCTGATCCTCACCGCCAAGGTCATCAAGGCCGACGAGGCCAAGGCCATCGGCCTGGTCAGCGAGGTCTATCCCCCGGAGGAGCTGCTGCCCAAGGCTATGGAGCTGGCCAACGCCATCTGCGCCAACGCCCAGATCGCCGTGCGGGAGTCCAAGCGGTGCATCCGCATGGGCCTCCAGGCCGACATCCACACCGGCTGTGCCTTTGAGGCCGAGGCCTTCGGCGTCACCTGCGGCACCGCCGACAAGGACGAGGGCATGGGCGCGTTCCTGGAGAAGCGGAGCGAGAAGCACTTCACCAACCGCTGATCTTTCCTTTGCTTGCAAGTCAACTTTACTTATAAAACCAAAACTGCTAGGAGGACATCATTATGAACAAGATCGTTGTCATCGGCGGCGGCACCATGGGTCTGGGCATCGGCCAGGTCTTTGCCAACAAGGGGATCGACACTGTCATCCGTTCCACCAGCGACGAGAGCGCTGCCAAGCACAAGGCCAGCCTCATCAAGAGCCTGGACAAGCGCATCGCCAAGGGCAAGCTGGATGAGGCCGGCAAGGAAGCCCTCCTGGCCAAGCTGACCTTCACCTCCGACATCAACGTGGCCGCCGATGCCGACCTGGTCATCGAGTCCGCCAAGGAGGATCTGGCCCTGAAGAAGGAGCTGTTCGCTCAGCTGGACGCCATCTGCAAGCCCGAGTGCATCCTGGCCACCAACACCTCCTCCATCTCCATCACCGACATCGCCTCCGCCACCAAGCGGGCCGACAAGGTCATCGGCATGCACTTCTTCAACCCCGCCCCCGTGATGAAGCTCATCGAGGTCATCCGCGGCGTGAACACCTCTGACGAGACCTTCGACACCGTGTTCTCCCTGTCCGAGCAGGTGGGCAAGCAGCCCGTCAAGGTCGAGGAGGCCCCCGGCTTCGTCGTCAACCGCCTGCTGATCCCCATGATCAACGAGGGCATCAACCTGGTGGAGAACCACATCGCCTCCGTGGAGGACGTGGACAAGGCCATGAAGCTGGGCGCCAACCACCCCATGGGCCCCCTGGAGCTGGGCGACTTCATCGGCCTGGACGTGTGCCTGGCCATCATGGATGTGCTGTATGATGAGACCAACGACCCCCGCTACCGCGCTTCCCTGCTGCTGCGCAAGATGGTGCGCGGTGGCCGCCTGGGCCGCAAGACCGGCAAGGGCTTCTACGATTACAGCAAGTAAGAGCTGATCCAGACCGGCAGGGGGATGGAGCCCGACCCATCCCCCTGCCCTCACTACGCATACAAGAAGGAGTAACGCAATATGGATTTTCATCTGTCCAAAGAGCATGAGATGCTTCGCAAGATGTACCGCGAGTTTGCGCAGAACGAAGTGAAGCCCCTGGCAGAGGAAGTGGACGAGGACGAGCGCTTCCCCCAGGAGACCGTGGAGAAAATGGGCAAGCTGGGGATGATGGGCATTTACTTCCCCAAGGAGTACGGCGGCGCGGGCGCTGACGTCCTGGCCTACACCATGGCCGTAGAGGAGCTGAGCAAGGTCTGCGGTACCACCGGCGTCATTCTCTCCGCTCACACCTCTCTGTGCTGCGCCCCCATCTTTGAGAACGGCACCGAGGAGCAGAAGCAGAAGTACCTGCCCAAGCTGTGCTCCGGCGAGTGGATCGGCGCCTTCGGCCTGACCGAGCCCGGCGCCGGCACCGACGCCCAGGGCCAGCAGACCACCGCCGTGAAGAATGAGAACGGCGACTGGGTCCTCAACGGCTCCAAGATCTTCATCACCAACGCCGGCTTCGCTCACGTGTTCGTCATCATCGCCATCACCGGCATGACCACCGACAAGCGCGGCCGCAAGAAGAAGGAGATCTCCGCCTTCATCGTGGAGCGCACCGACCCCGGCTTCTCCGTGGGCAAGCACGAGAAGAAGATGGGCATCCGCGGCTCCTCCACCTGTGAGCTCATCATGGAGGACTGTGTCATCCCCGCCGACCGTCTGCTGGGCAAGCAGGGCAACGGCTTCAAGATCGCCATGAAGACCCTGGACGGCGGCCGTATCGGCATCGCCTCTCAGGCCCTGGGCCTGGGCGAGGGCGCTGTGGAGGAGGCCATCGCCTACACCAAGGAGCGCGTCCAGTTCGGTAAGCGCCTGTCCCAGTTCCAGAACACCCAGTTCCAGCTGGCCGACATGCACACCCGCATGCAGGCTGCTCAGTTCCTGGTCTACTCCGCCGCGATGAAGAAGCAGAACCATGAGCCCTACTCTATGGACGCCGCCATGGCCAAGCTCTTCGCCGCCGAGGCCGCCAGTGACGTGACCCGCCGGGCTGTTCAGCTCTTCGGCGGTTATGGCTACACCCGCGAGTACCCCGTGGAGCGCATGATGCGCGACGCCAAGATCACCGAGATCTATGAGGGCACCAGCGAGGTCCAGCGGATGGTCATTTCCAGCCATCTGGGCGTGAAGTAAGGAACGGAGGGAACAACATGAAAGCAATCGTATGTGTCAAGCAGGTCCCCGACACCTCCGGCAAGGTGGCCGTGAAGGAAGACGGCACCATGGACCGTGCTTCGATGGCCACCATCACCAACCCCGATGACATGAACGCCATCGAGGCCGCCCTGAAGCTGAAGGACGAGACCGGCTGCGAAGTCACCGTCGTCTCCATGGGCCCCCCTCCCGCCGAGGGGATGCTGCGCGAGCTGCTGGCCATGGGCGCGGACAAGGCTGTGCTGGTGTCCGGCCGTGAGTTCGGCGGCAGCGATACTTATGCCACTTCTCAGATCCTCGCCGCCGCCATCAAGAAGATCGGCGTGGACGACGAGACCATCATCTTCTGCGGCCGTCAGGCCATCGACGGCGACACCGCCCAGGTGGGCCCCCAGATCGCCGAGAAGCTGGGCCTGCCCCAGGTGACCTATGTGGCCGACATCAAGGCCGAGGAGAAGAGCCTCACCGTGCAGCGCATGCTGGAGGACGGCTACATGACCATCCGCGTGCAGCTGCCCTGCCTCCTGACCTGCATCAAGGAGCTCAACCAGCCCCGCTACATGAGCGTCAGCGGCATCGTGGACTGCTTCTCCAAGCCCTACGAGATCTTTGATTTCAACACCCTGAAGGACGATCCCCTCATCGATCTGGATACCATCGGCCTGAAGGGCTCTCCCACCAACGTGTACAAGTCCTTCTCTCCCCCGGTGAAGGGCGCCGGTATGATGCTCGAGGGTGCCGATAAGGACACCTGTGACAAGCTGGTCGCCCTGCTGGACGAGAAGCACATCATCTAAGTGAAAGGAGAGCACCGTAATGGCTTTTGATAGTAGAGACACCGCCGCCTTCCACGGCGTTTGGGTATTTTGTGAGCAGCGCGACGGCAAGCTGATGAACACCGACTTCGAGCTCATCAGCGAGGGCCGCAAGCTGGCCGACGAGCTCGGGTGCGAGCTGTGCGGCGTTCTGCTGGGCCACAACGTGGAGGGCCTGGCCAAGGAGCTGGGCGGCTACGGCGCCGACAAGATCTATGTCTGCGACCACGAGCTGCTGGAGACCTACACCACCGACGGCTATGCCAAGGTCATCTGCGACCTGGTGGAAGAGAAGAAACCCGAAGTGTTCCTCATCGGCGCTACCAACATCGGTCGCGACCTGGGCCCCCGCTGCGCGGCCCGGCTCCACACCGGTCTGACCGCCGACTGCACCCACCTCGATGTGGACGTGGAGAAGTACAAGGCCTTCCTCAAGACCACCTCTACCATTGACGTGGACAACACCGTGTTTGAGCAGAACACCAACCTGAAGATGACCCGTCCCGCCTTCGGCGGCCACCTGATGGCCACCATCATCTGCCCCCGCTTCCGTCCCCAGATGTCCACCGTCCGCCCCGGCGTCATGAAGAAGGCTCCCTTCGATCAGGCCAAGGCCGACGCCGTGGTCGTGGAGAAGCCCGCTGTGGCCCTCTCCAAGGAGGACATCCATGTGGATGTCCTGGAGGTCAAGAAGGCCGCCAAGAAGCTGGTGGACCTGATCGGCGCTGACGTGGTGGTCTCCGTGGGCCGCGGCATCAGCAAGGACGTGGAGCGCGGCATCCAGATCGCCGAGGAGCTGGCTGACGCTCTGGGCGGCGTCGTGGGCGCCTCCCGTGCCGTCGTCGACGCCGGCTGGATGAGCGCTGACCACCAGGTCGGCCAGACCGGCAAGACCGTGCACCCCAAGATCTATGTGGCCCTGGGCATCTCCGGTGCCATCCAGCACAAGGCCGGTATGCAGGACTCCGAGTGCATCATCGCCGTGAACAAGAACGAGACCGCCCCCATCTTCGAGGTGGCCTCCTACGGTATCGTGGGCGACCTGTTCAAGGTCGGTCCCATGCTGGCTGAGTCTATCCGGACCCTGAAGGCTTCCAAGTAAGTCCATATTGCCGGAACAATCGGGCGGAGCGCGCAAGCGCTCCGCCTGTTTTTTGCGCTCGCCGCGCGGGGAGCGCGCCTACTCGGCGGGAGCCCCATTTCTTTTCGCG
>DYBS01000004.1:32766-37938 GCA_019418525.1 Clostridiales bacterium | reverse complement strand
CCCGGGCGGCGGCCCGGGCCTCGGCGTCCTCCGGGTTGATGACCCGGCCCCGCTTGTCCTTAGGCAGGGGCTCAAAGATCTCCATGGGCCACATGTGGTCCTCCACCACCGGGATGGGGCGGCCCAGCAGCTTCTCAATGGCCTTGAGCTCGTCCTTCTCGTTCACGTCGCAGAAGGAGATGGCGGTGCCGCCGTGGCCCGCCCGGCCGGTGCGGCCGATGCGGTGGACGTAGGTCTCGGGCACGTCGGGGAGATTGTAGTTAAAGACGTGGCTGAGCTCCTCGATGTCCAGACCCCGGGCGGCGATGTCGGTGGCCACCAGCACCCGGATAGCCCCGCTCTTAAAGTCGGCCAGGGCCTGCTGCCGGGCAGTCTGGCTCTTGTTGCCATGGATGGCGGCGGCGGGGATACCCGCCTTGATAAGGTCGCCGGCCACTTTGTTGGCCCCATGCTTGGTGCGGGTGAACACCAGGGCGCTGGGGGCCTGCTCGGCGTCGATGAGATAGGCCAGGAGCTTGGTCTTGTTGCCCCGGTCCACGTAGTAGAGCTGCTGCCGGATGACCTCCACCGGGGAGGACACCGGGTCCACCGCCACCTTCACGGGGTCGCGGAGGAGGGAGTTGACCAGGTCGGTGATCTCGGGGGGCATGGTGGCGGAGAAGAAGAGGGTCTGCTTCTCCTTGGGCAGCCACTGGAGGATCTTCTTTACGTCGTGGATAAAGCCCATGTCCAGCATCCGGTCGGCCTCGTCCAGCACCAGGATCTCCAGACCGCCGAAGTCCAGGAGCTTTTGCTGATAGAGGTCGATGAGCCGCCCAGGGGTGGCCACCAGGATGTCCACGCCCTTTTTGAGGCGCTCCACCTGGGGCGCCTGGCCCACGCCGCCGAAGATGACGGCGGAGCGGAGCTTCAGGTTCTTTCCATAGGCCTCGAAGCTCTCCTGAATCTGGAGGGCCAGCTCTCGGGTGGGGGTGAGGATGAGGGCGCGGATGGGACGACCCTTGACGCTCTCGCCCTGGAGGCGCTGGAGGATAGGGGCGGCGAAGGCGCAGGTCTTGCCGGTGCCGGTCTGGGCGCAGCCCAGCACGTCCCGCCCGGCCAGGGCGGGGGGAATGGCCTTTTCCTGAATGGGGGAGGGGCGCTCATAGCCCAGGTCAGCCAGAGCACCCAGGATGGGCGCAATGAGGCCCAGGTCTTGGAATGTCATGTATCTCGAATCCTTTGCTACAAAAATCGGGGGCCAAAGCCCATAGGACGCACCATACGCCCGCAGGCATGCCTGCGGGCGTATGGTGGGAACGACTTTTATCTAGTATAACACAATTTTTGAAAAATACAAGTATATACTGCCGAAAGGCGGTTAGTGAGGGAACCTTTTTCCCGTCCTCACACCCCAATGAGGGCCTGAAGCACGGCGGCCAGGGTCTCCTCCAGGGAGCCCTTGTCCCCGTCCACCACGATGTCGGCATACTTCTCATAGAGGGGGGTGCGGTAGTCGTAGATGTCCTGCAGGGTCTCGCCGGGGCGGAAGGCGATGCCCCGGGAGCCCATGTTGTGGATGCGCTGCTCCAGCACGTCACAGGGGATGCGCAGGTAGACCACCGGCCCCAGCGCCCGCAGATGCTCAATGCCCCGCTCTCGGCAGATCACACTGCCGCCGGGGGCGATAACGGTGCGGTCGCACTCCACCGAGCAGATGGCGTCAGCCTCCAGGTCCAGAAAAGCCTCGGTGCCCACCTTGTCCAGGATATTTTGCAGAAGGTCCCCCTCCCGCTGCTGGATCACCAGGTCAGTGTCCACAAAGCCGAAACCCAGGGTCTTGGCCAGCAGAACGCCCAGGGTGCTCTTGCCCGAGCCGGGCATACCGATGAGGGTAATGTTTTTCATGTGGTAGCTCCTTTCTCACGCAGATGCTCCAGTTCCTCGCCCCGGCGGCGGAGAATACGGGGGAATTGCCAGAGGAACATCAATCCGGTGGTGGTGGCCGCCAGGATATCGGCCGTGGGCTCGGCCAGGAACACGGCCAGCACTTTGTTGCTGAAGAAGGGGGGCAGGATGTAGATGAGGGGAATGAGCAGGATGATCTTCCGCAGCAGGGCCAGGAAGAGGGAGATCTTGGCCTGACCCAGGGCCACGAAGGTCTGCTGACAGGCGGTCTGGATGCCCAGAATGAACATACCCGCGGCGTACACCCGCAGGGTCCACACCGCCAGAGAGACCAGCTCCGGCTCATCGTTGAAGAGGGCCACAAAGGCCCCGGGGAAGAGCTCCAGCCCCGCCCACACCGCGCAGCTGAAGCACAGCGCGCTGGCGAGCAGCAGCCGGAAGGTCTTTCTCACCCGGTCCAGATTGCCCGCACCGTAGTTGAACCCAACGATGGGCTGGGCGCCCTGGGCGATGCCCTGGAGAAGGAGGAAAAAGACCTGCATCACCGACGAGCAGATGGTCATGGCTCCCACGGCGGCGTCCCCGCCGTAGGCCTTCAGGGAGGAGTTGAAGGCGATGTTCACCAGGCTCTCGGTGGCGTTCATAATAAAGGGCGACACACCCAGGGCCAGCACCGGGGCCAGCACCCGGGGTTGGATGCGGAAAAAGCGGCGCTGGAGACGCAGCTTGCTCCGCTTACCGGTGAGGAAGCGCAGCACCCACACTGCCGACACCGCCTGGGCGGTGATGGTGGCCAGGGCGGCGCCCTTCACTCCCATGCCGAAACCGAAAATGAACACCGGGTCCAGCACGATATTGATGATGGCACCGATGAGTACCGTGGCCATGGAGATGGTGGAAAAACCCTGGGAGGTGATGAAGAAGTTAAGGCCCAGAGAGATCTCCACAAAGATGGTGCCCCATAGGTAGATGGTCAAATAGTCCACGGCATAGCTGATGGTGTTCTCAGTGGCGCCGAAGAGGAGGAGCATGGGCTCCTTCACCAGCTGGAATACCACCGTCACCAGCACGGATAGGAGGATCAGCAGCGCCGTACAGTTGCCCAGGATGGCGTTTGCGTCCTCGTTGCGTCCCTCACCCATACGCACCACTGCCCGAGAGCCGCCGCCCATGCCCACCAGGGCCGAGATGGCCGAGACAAACATGAGTACCGGGAAGCACACACCCAGGCCGGTGAGGGCCAGGTCGCCCACCCCAGCGATGTGTCCGATGTACATCCGGTCCACAATGTTGTAGAGGGCGTTGACCAGCTGGGCGGTCACCGTGGGCACCGCCAGGCGCAGGAGCAGCGGCCCAATGGGGTCCCTCCCCAGATCATTTTCTCGCTTTGCCATGTCTAACACTCCTCCCCTTCCAAAAAGTAAGTGGCCTCCATGTCCGCAATGCTCAGGGCAAAGGCCAGGGGGTACTGCTGTAAAGCCTGGCCCACCAGGCGCTTGTCCTCGTCGCCGGAGAAGCCCATGTGCCAGCGGATGGCCATGGCCTCCTCCCGGTTGAGGCGCAGGAAGCCGGAGAGGATGTACACACTCTTCTCCCCGTGGCCGTAGGGGAGCTTATCCTCGTAGTAGAAGGCAGGCACGCTCTGCCACTTGCCGTCGGGGCCCTTCACATTGCGGGTGGTCTGCTTGTAACAGCCGATCTTGCACACGTCGTGGAGGAGGGACACCAGGGCGATGGACTCCTCGCTGTACTCCAGGCCGTAGAGCTCCTGCACCCGTTCCCGCGCCAGGTAGTCCTTCAGACAGTGGTAGACGTTGACGCTGTGGTCGCACAGGCCTCCGGCATAGGAGCCGTGGAAACGGGCCGAGGCCGGTGCGGTAAAGAAATCACTCTTGTTTTTCAGATAGTCCAGCAGGGCATCGGCCCCCTCCCGGTGGATGTGAGCCTGATAGAGCTCGATGAATTCCCCTTGGGCACTCATGGGATGGTTCCTCCTTTGGGTGGTGGTCAAAATACTTCGCGCACGATGGTATTAGAGTATTATACCATATTTGCGGAGGGATTGCCACCCTGGGCGGTGGGGGAACGTGCGCTCGCCGCGCGGGCCGCTTACCCAGCGGGGGCCCGATTTCTTTTCGCGAAAAGAAACCGGGGAAAGAGCAGCGGAGAGGGGAACTTCTCGTTCCCCTCTCCACTCCCCTCCAAAAGGGCGGCCTTTTAAGAGGGTCGCCCCGAGCAGCAGGGCACAACGCTTTCCGAATAGGCGGAAAGCCCGGAATTGGCCACGCCATGCTTTGGAAATCCCTCCGCAGCGGAATGAATGCCAGGATGCGCTTTGGGGGAGTCCAGAGGGGGGTATCCCCCCTCTAGGCTTTCTTTCGCAAGGAAAGCGGTTCCTTGTCCGGGGAGGACAAATCCCTTAGTGCAAAGGGATCTCCACGCCGCAGACGGTCAGATGATCCAGCTGCTCCACATCGATGATCTCTGCCTCCGGGCGGCGGACCAGGCGCAGATAGCCATCCTCCGTCTCCGGATGCTCACCGCCGCTGCACCCGCTGCCCGAGATCTCGTCGCTCATGGGGACCAGGGTGCCGTCCGTGGTGTAGAGATTGATCTCCTGATACTCCACACAGCCATAATACCCGTCGGGGGCATTCTTGGGCACCCAATCGTGGTGGCCCTTCAGGCTGTCCCCCTCGATGCGCACATAGACGCTGAGGGGGGAGACCATGACCTCGGTAATGGTGGCATCCACGTCCAGGGTGTGGACCGGCAGATCGGGATACAGGCGGATGGCGTTGTCGGGATAGGGGACCTCCACCGTAAAGTCCCAGGTCTCCTCACAGTCATAGGCCCAGAGCGGCCCCGTCTCCTTCGCGTTCTGGTCCACCCGGTGGCACAGGCGGCTCAGGCCGATCCGCAACTCCCGCTCCTCCGGCTCCCCGTCCGGGATCAGATAGGAGCGGGCCACAAAGTGGAGCTTGTTGTCCCCGGGGTCCTCGTCCTCCACCTGGCGGAAGGTGCCGCCGGTCTGAAGGTCCCAGGCCCACAGCTCGTTCTGTTCCAAAAAGGTGTAGTCCGTCTCCGGGTCAAACCGGGTCCCCTCGGGAGCGGTCATCTCCAGGCCCACCCAGAGGTTGTAGTCGTCGGCCACGCAGTCGGTGACGGTCACCGTCCAGCCGTTCTGCGTGACCCCCTCGGAAACCTGGACCGCGCTCTGGGTGTAGCCCACGCCGCCGCCCAGGTAGTCCCACAGCACCGGATTGGCCAGCACCGCCGCACCGG
>DYBS01000004.1:0-32756 GCA_019418525.1 Clostridiales bacterium | reverse complement strand
AGAGGGCCAGAACGGCCACCGCCGCCGCCAGCACCAGGGCGGTGCGCCTCCAGGGGCGTCTCTTCCGCGCGGGCGCCGCTTCCTGCCGTCGGGCCAGCGCCCGGGCCAGCTCCGCCTTGCTCTCCTCCGTCAACCGGATCTGATCCAGCTCCACTCGATACCGCTCATCCATAGCACGTTCCCTCCAATCGTTTCCGCAGTTTGGCCTTAGCCCGGGCCAGATGGGTGCTCACCAGGGCGGGGGACTGGCCCAAAATCTCCGCGATCTCTCCCACCTGGTACTCCTCGTAGTAGCGCAGGTAGAGCACCTCCCGATACTTGCCGGGCAGGTGGTTAACCTCCGCCAGGAGGGAGCCGTCCTCCGGCTCAGGATCCTCCACACTCAGGTGCAGCCCCTCCTCCAGCGGCGCCCGGCGGCGGAACCAAGCGCTCTTCTTCCAGTTCTTGCAGGCGTTGACGGTGACACGCAACACCCAGGCCCGCTCCTGGCCGGGGTCGGGAAAGGTCCGCCCGTCCTCCAGCAGCCGGATGAGCACCTCCTGGCACACATCCTTGGCGTCATCCAGGTCCCCCAGCCAGGTGTAACCGATGCGGAGTATGGTGTCGGCATAATTTTTTACCAATTCCTCCGCCCGTTTCTCGTCCATAGGCTCACCTCCCTTTCACCCTTATAACAACGCAGAGGAGCCGAATCTGTCGCCTACGCCCATCTTTTTTCTCCCATTGGGAATAGTTGCCCACCCGGCGAAACAATGGTATGATGGAGCTACATCAAACCAAGAGAGGAGTGTGCGGATTTTGCGCCCTGTTGCGACATTTCGCTTTGCCCAGCGGGAAGATGTGCCCCTGATCCTCCGCTTTATCCGGGAGCTGGCCGACTATGAGCATCTGCTGGATGAGGTGGTGGCGGATGAGGCCACCCTGGAGGAGTGGCTGTTCGACCGACAAAAGGCCGAGGTTCTCTTCGCCCTGGAGGGAGACTTGGAGGTGGGCTTTGCTCTCTTTTTTCACAATTTTTCCACCTTCCTGGGCCGGGCCGGGCTGTATCTGGAAGACCTGTATGTGCTCCCCGCCTACCGGGGCCGGGGGTATGGCAAGGCCCTTCTGAAACGGCTGGCGGCCATTGCCGTAGAGCGGGGCTGCGGGCGGATGGAGTGGTGGTGCCTGGACTGGAATCAAAGCAGCATCGATTTCTACCGCTCCATGGGGGCCGAGCCCATGTCCGACTGGACGGTATACCGTCTCACCGGGGACACCCTGTATGCACTGGCCACCTGACAAAAAGACCCGCCGCGGAGCGAACACGTTCCGCGGCGGGTTTCTTTTAGGATCGGTTTCGTTAGCCGCCCAGGTAGGCCTTTTTAACGGCCTCGTCCTCCAGCAGCTGCTCACCGGTGCCGGTGGCCACGATCTTGCCGGTCTCCAGCACGTAGCCACGGTGGGCAATGGACAGCGCCATGCGGGCGTTCTGCTCCACCAGCAGGATGGTGACGCCCGCGTGGTTGAGCTCCTGGATGATGTCGAAAATCTGCTCCACCAGGATGGGGGCAAGGCCCATAGAGGGCTCGTCCAGCATGAGGAGCTTGGGCTTGGACATGAGCGCGCGGCCCATGGCCAGCATCTGCTGCTCGCCGCCGGACAGGGTGCCCGCGATCTGCTTGCGCCGCTCCTTCAGACGGGGGAAGCGCTCGTAGACGTCGGCAATGCCCGGGTCGATCTCGCTGTTGGGGCGGGTAAAGGCGCCCATCTGCAGGTTCTCCTCCACGGTCATCTGGAGGAACACCCGGCGTCCCTCGGGGACCTGGGCCAGGCCGTGGGCCACCACCTTGTGGGGGGGCACGCCCACGATGTTCTTGCCCATGAACTCGATGGAACCGGTGCGGGTGTGCAGCAGGCCGGAGATGGTCTGCAGCGTGGTGGTCTTGCCCGCTCCGTTGGCGCCGATGAGGGTGACGATCTCGCCGTCGTTGACCTCAAAGGAGATGTTCTTGATGGCGTGGATGGCGCCGTAATACACATTGATGTCGTTGACCTTCAGCATGGCGTCATCCCTCCTTCTTCTGACTGCCCAGATAGGCCTCGATGACCTTGGGGTTGGCCTGGATCTCAGCCGGGGTGCCCTTGGCGATGACCTGGCCGAAGTTGAGCACGCAGATGCCCTCGCAGATGCCCATGACCAGGCTCATGTCGTGCTCGATGAGCATGATGGCGATCTGGAAGGTGTCGCGGATCTTCAGGATGTTCTCCATGAGGTCGGCGGTCTCGGAGGGGTTCATGCCGGCGGCCGGCTCGTCCAGCAGCAGCAGGGACGGGTTGGTGGCCAGGGCGCGGACGATCTCCAGGCGGCGCTGGGCGCCGTAGGGCAGGGAGCCGGCCTGGTGGTTGGCCAGGTCCTCCATGTCAAAGATGTGGAGGAGCTCCATGGCGCTCTCATGGGCCAGCTTCTCCTTCTTCCAGTAGCTGGGCAGACGGAGCACACCGCTCCACATGGGGTAGCGGATCTGGTTGTGGAGGCCGATCTTCACGTTGTCCTCCACAGTGAGTTTGTCGAAGAGGCGGATGTTCTGGAAGGTACGGGCGATACCGGCCCGGTTGACCTGCACGGTGTTCATGCCGTGGGTGTCCTTGCCGTCCAGGAGGATGGTGCCGCGGGTGGGCTGGTAGACTTTGGTCAGCAGGTTAAAGACGGTGGTCTTGCCCGCGCCGTTGGGGCCGATGAGGCCCGCGATCTCGGTGCGGCCCACGGTTAGGTTGAAGTCGTTGACGGCGGTCAGGCCGCCAAAGTCGATGCCCAGGTGCTGGCACTCCAGAATGGGGGCCTTGTCAATGTCCCGCTCGGGGATGATGGAATGGCTGGGAACGGGCACCATCTTGGTGGGCTGCTTATTCTTCACTCGGCTGCTCATTCCTGTGCGCCTCCTTTCCGGCTGCCACGGCCCAGACGGGCAAAGAGGCCGCCGAAGAACTGCTTGAAGGTGGGATTATTGGTGGCCAGCATCACCAGAATGAGGACGATGGCATAGATCAGCATGCGGAAATCGTAGAAGTCGCGGAGAAGCTCGGGCAGGACGTACAGGAGGGCAGCGGCGATGATGGAGCCGCGGATGTTGCCCAGGCCGCCCAGAACCACGAACACCAGGATCAGAATGGAGGCGTTGAAGTCGAACTGCTTGGCCGCCACGGAGGAGTAGTTCATGGCATACAGCACGCCGGCGGCGCCCGCCAGTACGGCGGAGGTGACGAAGGCGATGAGCTTGTACTTGGTGGCGCCGATGCCCACGCTCTCAGCGGCGATGCGGTTGTCCCGCAGGGCCATGACCGCCCGTCCGGTGCGGCTGTGGACCAGGTTGAGCACCACGGTGAGGGCCACCAGCACCAGGATAAAACCGGCGGTAAAGGTGGAGAGCTTGATGTTGGTGGTGACGCCCAGGGGCCCTTTCAGGATGGACTTGCCGCCCTCGGCCAGGCCCAAGGCCATCTCATTCTGAGTAGAGAAGTGGAGGCCGTTCTCATCCACACCGATATACAGGATGTTGATGATGTTCTTGATGATTTCGCCGAAGGCCAGGGTCACGATGGCCAGGTAGTCGCCCCGCAGACGGAGCACCGGCACGCCCACGATGACGCCGGCGATACCGGCGAACACCGCGCCCACCAGCATGGCGCACAGCAGGCGCAGGGGAGCGGAGGGGATGGCGCTCTGCATGGAGATGTTAAAGACCATACCGGAGAAGGCGCCCACGCTCATGAAACCGGCGTGGCCCAGGCTCAGCTCGCCAGAGATGCCCACCACCAGGTTCAGGGAGATGGCCATGGTGATATAGGCGCAGATGGGCACCAGCTGGCCCTGGAGGGACGGAGAGAGCACCCCGCCGGCGTTGAGGAGCTGGAGGATCACATAGGCCGCGATGACCATGCCATAGGTGATGGAGTTGTTGATCAGCCGTTTGCGGCTGGGAGTGAGTTTTTTCATGTCCGCCACCTCAAACTTTCTCGCGCACGGTCTTGCCCAGCAGGCCTGCGGGCTTCACCAGCAGGACGATGATGAGCACGGCAAAGACCACCGCGTCGGAGATCTGGGTATTGAAGGCCTTGGCGAAGATCTCGATGACACCCAGCAGGATGCCGCCCAGCATGGCCCCGGGGATGGAGCCGATGCCGCCGAACACGGCGGCAGTGAAGGCCTTGATGCCGGGAAGGGAGCCGGTGGTGGGCATGAGGGTGGGGTAGGTGGAGCAGTACAGGACACCGGCAATGGCCGCCAGGGCCGAGCCGATGGCGAAGGTCATGGAGATGGTGCGGTTGACGTCGATGCCCATGAGGAGGGCGGCGCCCTTGTCCTCAGAGCAGGCCCGCATGGCCTTGCCCATCTTGGTGTTGCCGGTAAACCAGGTCAGGGCCAGCATGATGACGATACAGGCCGCCACCGTGACCAGGGCCACGTGGGTAATGGTGAGCTGTCCGTCAAAGAGCTTGATGGAGCCCTTGCCCACCACGGAGGTAAAGCTCTTGGGGTCGGACTTCCACAGCAGCAGGGCGGAGTTCTGGAGGAAATAGCTCACGCCAATGGCGGTAATGAGCACCGCCAGCGAGGGGGCCTGCCGCAGGGGCTTGTAGGCCAGGCGCTCGATGACCACGCCCAGCACGGTACACACCACCATGGCCAGCAGCACACCCACCACGGGGGGCAGGCCGAACTGGCCGGTGGCAAAGAAGCAGATGTAGGCGCCCACCATGATGACGTCGCCGTGGGCAAAGTTCAGCATCTTGGCAATGCCGTAGACCATGGTGTAGCCCAGGGCGATGATGGCGTACACACTGCCCAGGCTGATGCCGTTGATGAGGTTATTGAGTAGGCTCAAAGCCGGTCACCTCTTTCTCTTTTCTCTGATCTCTTGGTATTGGCCCCAAAAATGGGGCTGTATGGCGAAAACCTCCGCGGCAGCGCTGGCCGCGGACGTTTCCGCCATACAGGGAGAAAAGAGAGGGCTGCCGCTTGCTCCGGCAACCCTCTCTTCCGGGTTCCCTCAACTTATGATTGGGGGTACTGATTGTTACTGAGTGACGTACACGCCGCCCTCGACCTTGACCACCACGGGGGCCTTGGAAACCTCGCCGTTGGCGGACCAGGTCATGCCGGTGCCGGTCAGGCCGTCCACGCTGAAGCTGCTGTCGGTGAAGGTAGCGATGAGCTTCTCGCAAATGTCCTGAGCGCTCATGTCGGCGGTGATGCCGGCCTTGGTGCAGGCCTCGTAGATGGCGTACATGCAGTCATAGCCGTCCGCGGCAAACTGGTTGGGGATGCCGCCGTAGGCGTCCTGGTACTCCTGCACGAAGTTGACGGTGCGCTCATCCTCGCCCCAGGCGTTGAAGGGGGTCATGAGCATCAGGCCCTCGGCCAGGGAGGTGTCGAAGCCCTCCAGGTCCAGGATGCCGTCCATGCCGTCGCAACCGAAGAAGGTGGGCTCATAGCCCATGGTCTTGGCCTGGTTCAGGATCAGGGAAGCGGGGGTGTAGTAGATGGGCATGAACACCAGGTCGGCGCCGGCGTCCTTGGCGGCGGTCAGCTGCACGGTGAAGTCGGCGTTGGTGTCATCGGGGAAGGTCTGGGCGGTCACGACCTCCAGGCCGATCTCATCGGCCTCCGCCTGGAAGGCGGTGTAGATGCCGGTGGAGTAGGCATCGCCGTTGTTGTAGATGACGGCGATCTTGGTGCCCAGGTTATTCTCCTTGATGTAGTCCGCGGCGGTCTTGCCCTGGTTGGGGTCGGTGAAGCAGACCTGGAACATGTTGTCCTTGCCGGCGGTGACGTCGGTGGAGGAGGCGGAGGGGGTCAGCTGGAAGTAGCGGTCGTTGTAGGTCTCAGCGGCCACGGCCACGCAGGGGTTGGTGGTGGTGCAGCCGTAGATGATCTGAGCGCCGTCGCCCTTGAGCTTGTTGTAGGCGTTGACAGCCTTCTCGGTGGCGTTCTCATCGTCCTGGGAGTCCAGCTCGAACTGGAGGCCGCCCAGAGCGTTGATCTCCTGAATGGCGATCTCGGCGCCCTGCTTGGTGGCCAGGCCGTACACGGCGGCGGAGCCGGTCAGGGGGCCGATGCCGCCGATCTTAATGACGCTGGCGCCGGTGGAGCTGCCGGACCCGTCGTCAGGGTTGGAAGAGGGCTCGCTGCTGGTGCCGCCGCCGCAGCCGGAGAGCAGCGACAGGCTCATGGCAGCCGCCATGGCCAGAGACAAAACACGCATCTTTTTCATTTCAAATGTACCTCCCTTACAGGTTGTTGACATTATACGCTCGACGCCCTAAATTGTCAACTTATGAAAATAGCCAACGCCCCATGGAAAGCCATCTGTTTTTCTGTGAGATACATACAATTTTAGATGAGGATACCGCCATTGGGAGACAGCACCTGCCCGGTGAGGAAGGCTCCGCCCTCTCCCGCCAGGAAAAAAACGCTCTCCGCCACGTCCTCCGGCCGCCCGATGCGCTCCAGCGGCGTCTCCTCCCGCAGAACCTCCAGATCCTCTGCGGTAAGGTTCCCGTTCATGTCGGTGTCGATAACGCCGGGGGCCACGCAGTTGACCGTAATTCCCGAAGGCCCCACCTCCTTGGCAAGTGCCCGGGTCAGTCCGATTATGGCCGCTTTTGCGGCGGAATAGGCCACCTCACAGGACCCTCCGGTGATCCCCCACATGGAGGAGAGTGTGATGATCCGCCCGGCCTTCCGGTGGATGAAATGGGGCAGCACCGCCCGGCAGCAGCGGAAGGTGCCGTCCACGTTCACATTGAACAGCTCCCGCCAGTCCCGGTCGGTGATGTCGGTGAAAAGCTGCTGCCGGGCGATGCCGGCGTTGCATACCAAAATGTCAAGTTGACAAAATTTATCCAACACATTGTCAACCATCCGCTCCACCTGTTCCGTGTCTCCCATATCAGCCTGCACGAGCTCCACCCGGGCGCCCCCGGCCCGCAGCTCCTCACACAGGGCGACCGCCGCCGCTTCGCTGCGGTGATAGTTCAGGGCTACCGCGTAGCCCGCCCGGGCAAAGCGCCGGGCGCAGGCCGCGCCGATGCCCCGGCTGGCCCCGGTGATGAGCACTGTGCCGCGCTCTTCCATATCTGTACCTCCTTATATAGCTTTATGCCGTGTGCCATCATTGTATCGCCAACCGCCCCTCCAGGCAACACCGGACTTTGTGCCAAACCATACACGGGGGTACGGCGTCCTCAAAAGTTTTTGAAAAAAAGGTTGACAACGATCTCTCCATCCGCTATAATAGACCATGCTGTTCGGACGATTAGCTCAGCTGGTAGAGCATCCGCTTGACGTGCGGGAGGTCACAGGTTCAAGTCCTGTATCGTCCACCAGAGTAAAGCCTTGGAACTCAACGGTTTCAAGGCTTTTTCTTTTGCCCGCACAGAAGTTTCCCTTATTGCGTTGTTGTAATTTAAGCAGACACGCTTTGAGTGAATTTCTCCATCTTGTCCGCGCTGCTATTGTCCTTGGTCTTGGCCAGCAACTCCGGGATTTCACCGTTTGAATTTGCAAATCCGATCCTGGCCAGATTTTCTACGGTGCGGCGGGCTTGCCATGGGCCTCCCCAAAGATTTTGCCGCTGTCGCTTTTGGTGATGTACTTGACAATATAATTTGCAGTGCGCTCATAGTTTTCGTCCAGAGGGACACAAGTAGAAAAACCGTATTTCCAGTCCAACATATTGTAGACCGGGCGGTCCAGCCTGCCCCCCATCATCCGCTCAGGAGCGGGAGGTACGGCCCAGCAGAACCCGCAAACTGATCTGCCCCAAGTGCGGCCAAAGCGTTCGGGCCACTAAAAAGGTTAACATCCTGTGTGGGAACTGTATGGAGCCCATGATTGAGGTATAAAAATTGAAAATGCACCTTTAAAACAGGGAAATACCCGTTTTGAGGGTACACATTCAAACTATAAAGTATATTCCTCTTAACATACTCTCCAGCGAGTCCTTGAAATTCCCACCTGGAACAGGTACAATAGGGGTCGAAAACATAATTGCGGGCAGGCCGCAGGGTGCGTCAACCCCCCACGGCCCTATGCGAGTGAGCATGCACTCAGCACAGCAACATACGTTGCACTACGGGGTTATTATACCTTTTAAGGCGGAGGGATAGGTTTGATTGCCTTGTGCTTCGCATTGATTACTTCAAAGCGGTGTTGAGTACATAACTCAACACCGCTTTTATGTTTCTGACGGACACCCTGGGCGGGGAGTGATTCCTGCCCGTTGTGGCCCGTCTGCGGGGAAACATGATTGAGGAGGAGAAAAATGTGAAAAAGCGATTGTCAAGTCTGATGCTTGCCCTGACCTTGGCTCTGGGAATGTTCCCACTTCTGTCCCCTACCGCGCAGGCATTCAGCGCCCCCATCGCTGGTGCTGCTTATTCTGACCGGGGCAATCCGCTCAATGTAAATTCCAGCGGAAATTATGAAGTTTTTATGGTGGATGGCTTACTGACTTACATGCAGGATGGAAGCATCCAAGACAACCGCCACCTGATGGTACGCACCTACAGCCCCGAATTTCAATTTCTTTCTGAAAAAGAAATTGAAATTGAACTGCCGGAGGTAGGTGGTGTCTTTTTTGGCCAAAATTATAATTTTGTCGTTTTTGGTCAGGATAACTGGGATGAGCGTGATGATATTGAGGCGCTTCGGATTGTAAAGTATTCCAAAAACTGGGACCGATTAAGCGTTGCGAGTCTCTGCAGCAATACGGTTACAGATGTCATTGGACAGTGGGGGAATTTTGCCTTTACTGAGTACAACGGAATGCTTTATATTCACTCTGGCCGGTCTACAAACACTTTATATGGTGGCACCCAGCACCAAACCAACATGACCTTTTGCATCCGTCAGTCAGATATGGTGATCACGGATACCCGCTTGGGAATTACACCTTTGGGTACCGGCCATGTTTCTCACGCCTTAACGCAGGACATTCTTGTGGATGCTCAGGGTCGTCTCGTTACCGCTGATACGGGAGATGCCACGCCCCGAGGCGCATACCTATTCCGCTATGATGAGCCCGCCGGAAATGATACTTTTTATAACGGCAAAGGAGAGGGCGTTACTTTCGCCGAGTGGCCCGGCAAAGGCGGGGATGTGGTGAAGTATCCCACAAACGCTCAAATTACTGCTCTTGCAGAAACGAACCAAGGATACTTGGTCGCTTATATTGATACAGGAAGAGGCTCTTTAGGGGGAACGGGCTACCCGTACAGCGCATACCTGACATTCGTTGACAAAGACAATCTGTCCGACTACACCACCCGCACCCTGCAGAGTAACGCCCAGTACGGTGAGGAAAGCGCCTGGGGCGTGCAGCTTATCCCCACCAGCAGCTCGTCCGGCTATGTTTTATGGTATACTACGGGCCCGAATGAAAACTGGGTCTACTCTGCTGCGTCCTTGAACGATTATCACTATTATTACACCACTTATCACGCAGACGGCTCCTTTGATCCCCCGGTTGACCTGGGCACTGTCCCCGGCGCCTATGCCGGTCCCATTTACCATGACGGGAAGCTGGTCTGGGCGGATACCAGCAGCGGGGCGGAAAACATTAGATTCTGCACGCTGGATAGCTCTGGTGTGAAGGTCCATTCCGTAAACGACAATGCATCTCAGCCGGAGCCCGACACTGATCCCACACCCGTTCCCAGCAAACCAGTTTCCTTCTCGGATGTTCCCACCACTCATTGGGCCTATTCTTATATCAAACGGGCGGCCGAAATGGGCTGGGTATCCGGTGTTGGGAACAATAAATTTGCCCCCAATGACACGCTGACGTTTGCCGAGTTCTACGCCATGGTGGTGCCCATCTTTGCCGCGGATGAACTGGCCGAGTATCAGGCCCCCGCCGGATCCCCATGGTGGCAGCCCTATATGTGGGTAGGCGGGAAGTATTTACAGGCCACAACGATCTGGCGGGAGACCTTCTTTGATGGCCCCCCGGATATGGCGCCTGACTACAACGAGGAGCTGCAGAAATCCATTAACAAGCACGCCAATGAGCCCATAACCCGTGCGGATGCCATTTCCATCATGTGGTATGTCATGGGGGCAGACAATGCTTCTAAGTACATTCCTGGCGTGGAGGAGACATTGCAAAAGCTTCTGGACTCCGGCGTTGATCAACTGTACAGGCTAACTGGTGACACAGTCGCTGTTTGCTATGTTACGGGTCTGATTTCTGGAGATGAAAACGGGGACTTAAATTTGGGTGGAACCCTGACCCGGGCGGAAGGCTGCACAATGCTGTGCAATTTGGTGGACTATATGCTCACCCACGGCTGGATGACTGGAACCGGCGATACCATTCCGTTTCACCTCCCCGAAGCGTCTTAACGCTGTATAAAACGCATATAGGCGATATTTTTTAGGATGGCCCGTATTGGGCCAGATCAAAATCGGAACAGTGCGGATTCTGTTTATTTCATCGAAGTCCGACAAGGAGGTATATTTACTTTGAAATGCTTCAATCATCCTGAAAGAGACGCAGTAGCGACCTGCCAAAAATGCGGAAAAGGTCTGTGCCGCGAATGCGCTGAAAAATACACTCCCTGCCTGTGCGATTCCTGTGCTGCTTTGATTCAACAGGAAAAGCAGCAAGAGGTGAAAAATCAGGAAGACCAGAGAAGACAAAAATACCGGTCTGCTCTGGTTGACACCCGCAACGAATTTATCAAAACTGCCTTAATCGGAATTGTTGTCGGGATAATTTTCCTTTGTATTATGGTATCCCAAGAAAGTGACGTACCAACGTGCATTCTTGGTATGTTTATGGGATTCTGCACACCTTTTGGTTGGAAATTCTTTACGTATTTGCAATCCTTCTTCCCAGTGGTTATCTTCGGCACACTGCTCTTTTGGATAATTTGGTTTTGGATCAAATTGGCCCTATCTATTTATGTTGGTATCCCTACGTTTATTTATCAGGTCATCAAAGTTATCCTTACGCAGCGAAAAATTAGCAAATTACAATGATTGCCAAAGTGACATAGCAGTCATTGGCCTTGATTAGAGGCTGAGCAGCTGTGCCGCATCCGCCTCTTTTGTGTGCACCTACGTGGTCAAAAGTTTCCCTTAAAGGCTTAGGCTTGGGCAATAAAAGGCAGTATTGTCCACCAGATAAATCCCGGAACCAGATGGTTCCGGGATTTTTGTTTATCTGCCGTGCTCTGCATACAAAACTGGGTCCCGTCCGCTCCAGCCGGTTGGTGCACACCAGAAATCAGTCGCTGGCCTTGCCGGACTCCAGAGTATCGATGTCGTCCCCACTCATGATGCGGGCGCTGCTCGCCGTGACCAGCTTCAGTAGGTCGTAGCTGCGGGAGGTGTACTACGGGATGCCCAGGTCCTCTGCGGCGGAAAACCGGCGCTCCAGTAGTCCCCCTCTGCGCGGTCGTTAGGGAACACATAGTGATGGTCAAAGCAGGTGGTGCAGCCATTTTTCATTAGCTCGCCCATAGCGGTGAGGGAGCTGTGGCAGACCGCACTGTCATCCAGGTCCTTTCATCTCCTGCAGCGTCCGGAGCCAGTCGGAGGCCTCCATGTTCCACACCCGGGGCAAGTTTCGGCTGAGTACCTGGTAGAGATGGTGGTGGGTGTTGGTGAGTCCAGGGGGGACACGATATAGCCCTCGGCGTTGATTACCTCGTCCGCAGGCTAGTGTACCGCGCCGATGGCGGCAATCACACCGTCCCGGATTCGCAGTCCGCGTAGTCATACACCCAGTTCTGTCGGCCACAGGTCACGATATGGGAGGCATTGCGAATAAGCAGGATCAACATTCCAGCGCCCTCCCATGGTCCGTGCTCGTCTGGACAAATAAAAAACGTCTCTCAGTGACCTTCAGAATCGTAGGTGCGAATACCCTATAGTAAACTGTCAGGCAGTTAGTAGAAACGTCCATCCGAATTATCGGCTGCTTTTCAAACCCTTTTTCCGGCTACCACAGCCTGACCAATAAAACGGCACACTATGTTCTTCGGATCATACTCCGGGTGGTAAAACGTCTGCTCAGTCCAAGCCTGGTCTTTTTCTCGGAGTTTTAAAATAGGATGGACATATTTCCCACCATCTTGTATAATTAAGTTATAAACGGATTATTTTAGAACGATGGGGGGAGGCTGATGGGCGATTATCGCTCGCAAACGGTCGAATACGTACTGCTTCAGACCATCGCTGAATCCAATGGGCCGATCGGAGCCGGATTTCTGGCCGATATTCTCCAGGACGCGCCCGTCCCGGCGATGAGTGAGGCCACCATTGGCCGCTACCTACGCAAGTTTGAAAAGCAGGGTTTCCTGAAAAGCGAAAAGTATGACGGACGCTTCCGGGGCAGGGTCATTACAGACGCAGGAAAAGCGCGTGTCAAGGAACTGGCAGCGGCGCACCGACAGGCCAGAGCTGTTTTGGACACCATGGAGGTGTTCCAAAGCGGTTACAGTGAACACCTGCGCAACATTCTGCTGACCCGCGAGATCATCGAACCAGAGGTGGCTGCTCTGGCCGCCCAGAACGCCAAAGAGGAGAACATCCAGGCCATCCGTGCCATCGTGGAGGAAAGCGCCAAGCTCACACAGCAGGGCGAGAGCATGGCCTGTACGGATGCCCCCTTCCACATTGAGATTGCCCGGGCCTCCGGAAATCCGGTCCTGGAGGCCGTCATGAAGATGCTGCGCACCGATCGCGACTACTCCCCGGAGCTGGAGAGCATCATCAACGCTTCCTCTCTGAACAATCCCAGTGACCACCGAAGCATTTATGAGGCCATCGCCGCCCATGACGCCGACCGGGCCCGGAGCATCATGAAGCAGCACATCCACAACCTCATTGTCAAAACCAATACCTTTGAAAAAAAACAGAGTAGCGCCCAGGAGCATACGGCTTGAGCCGACTGGGCATGAGGCTCAAATTACACAGCCCGAAACCGTGCTTTGCGGTTTCGGGCTGTTTTTTCAGGATACGGAGGTGGGGGGGCGCCGGGAAAGGAGCGGCTGATTTCTGGCATTGAGGAACAGCCCCAGAAAGACCACCGCCATGCATCCGATCTGGACCGGTGTGATCTTCTCCTGCAGAATGAGCGCTGCGGTGAGGATGGTGATGGGGCTGATTCCGTTAAGGAAGGCGGCAGAGGTGGAGGCGCCGATAGTCTGGATGGAACGTTGCTGCAGAAGATACCCCATCCCGGAGCATAGGATTCCCAGATAGAGGACCGAGGCCAGGGCCCGGTGGCTGACATAGAGGGCGATCCCTCCTTCCAACCAGATTACCATGGGCAGCGTCACCACAAATCCGATGGCCATGAGCCAGAATACCACACAGTCCGCCGGGGTCTTGCGCAGGCGCTTGCTCAAGATGGTATAGACCGCCAGACACAGGGAGGACAGCAGCTCCGCCACATCGCCCTGGTTAAAGCCGATGTCCAGCAGAGCCTCCACATGCCCGTCGGTAATCAGAGCGACCACCCCGAGGAAGGCCAGTACAATGCCCAGCGCCCGACTTAGATGGACCATTTCCCGAAGGAAAAAGAAGGCAAGCACAGTGGTGATGATGGGGCCCAGAGCGTAGAGGATGGCTACATTGGTCAGGGTGGTGTGCTGCACGGCAAAAAAGTACAGGTAGTTGCAGCAGACTACGCCAATGATGGACAGCACCACCAGCAGCCCCCCCTCGCCCGGGGCCGGACGGATGGAGCCGTGCCGCCGTCGAACCGCTGGGAACAGGACCGCGGCCGCCACCCCACTGCGCAGACACAGTACACTCAGGGGGGATAATTCCTCCACAGCATAGGTGGATGGGATGCCCATGGAGCCCCAGAACAGCATCACCAGCAAAATGGGGACGTACTTCCCCAAGGCCTGCCGGCGGCTCATTGGAGCCCTTCCACGGCGTGACGCAGGCGCTGGATGAACTCCTCCAGGCGGGCGCGCTGGGTGGCCACATTGATCCGCATAAAGCGTTCCCCGCCAGGGCCAAAGGTGCTGCCAGCGTTGAGGGCCGCGCCCACCTTTTGGATCATGAACTCCACCATCTCCGGATTGGTCATACCCAGTGCGCTCAGATCCAGCAGCGGAATATAGGTGGCCTCCGGGCGCACCAGCCGGATCTGGGGGACCTGTGCGGCAAGCGCCTGCTCCAGATAGTCCAGATTGCCCTCCAAATAGGTCAGAAGAGCCTGGTACCACGCCTCTCCATGCTCATAGGCCGCCTGGGCAGCCGGGATCCCGTAGGAATTGCCGTTGGCCACATGCAGGCCGAAGCGCAGGAAATACTGAAACTTCTCCCGCATACCCGGATCGGCGATGGTGATGTGGGACATCTCCAGCCCCGCCAGATTGAAGGTCTTGCTGGGCGCCATGGCCACGATGCTGTGCTCCCGGCTCCAGTCGGAGAGCTGGGCAAAGACGATGTGCCGGTGGGGGGCATAGACGATGTCGCTGTGGATCTCGTCGGAAAAGACCCGAAGATCGTTTTTCCGGCAGATGGCCTCCACGCGCTCCAGCTCCTCCGGGAGCCACACCCGGCCGGAGGGGTTGTGGGGGCTGCAGAAAACAAAGAGCTTGGCCTGCGCCGCCTTGACTTCCAGGTCGGCAAAGTCCATGGTAAAGCGCCCATCCTGATAGATCAGCTGGTTGTCCAGTACGGTGCGGCCCAGAGCCTCGATCGTGCTCCGGAAGGGGAAATACACCGGGGGCTGAATGAGCACAGGATCGCCCGGCTCGGTAAAAGTCAGGATGGCAGTCGCCAGCGCGGTCAGTACGCCAGGGGTGTGACAGACCCACTTCGGGTCCACCGTCCAGTCATGCCGCTTTTTCTCCCAAGCGGCGAAGGCCTCGTAATACCCCTCCGGGAATACGTTGTATCCGTAGACCGGATGCTCCGCCCGTCGTTTCACTGCGGCAGTCACTTCCTCAGGAACCGGAAAATCCATGTCCGCGATCCACATGGGCAGCAGATCGGTCCGCCCGAAGGAGGCGGCAAGTCCGTCGTATTTGGAACAGTTGGTATTCTTACGCTGGATGATCTCATCAAAATTCAGATTCATAGTGTATATATTCCTCGATTCAGTGAAATGATCGTAACTTACCACGAAAGGAACGTCCCCAGTCCCAGACGGCGGGCCCGGACATAGGCCTCCTTTGCCAGCCCCAGGTCAAAAATGGGCAGGCCAAAGGCGTCAAACAGGATTTTATCCTCCACCGTTCCCCGGGGCATCTCCAGGCGGCCGGACAAAATGGCGCCCAGAGTGCCCGTCAGTCGCTCGGGATCAAACCGGCCCTCCCGATAATAGCGGAAAAGGGACTGCCCACTCACGTCCTTGGCCTCCTCCCAGGTATCCACCACCACCCGGCGGAAGCAATCCACCGCCGGTGCGGAGATCTCGTGAAAGCCAATGTGACAGTATAGGGAAGCTGAGCGCAGGTGCTCCGGCTTGAGATAGGGTTGGGGGGCGGAGGTGGCGCCGATGATGACATCCGCGCCATCCACGGCCTCCTCCAGGCTGTCCACCGGCCGGAGGCGGCCCCCAGCGCTGGCCTGGTAGTGGGCGGCCAGAACCTTATTTCTCTGGCCGCCCCGGCTCCAGATGGCCACCTCCCGGACCTGGGGCAGCGCGTGGAGAACGGCCTGCAATTGCCGCTCCGCCTGGCCGCCCGCCCCGCACAGCGCCACTTTTTGCGTGTTCAATGGGGCCAATTGGGTCAGGGCCAGCGCGGTCACAGCTCCAGTCCGGGCCGCGCCAATGTCCGTGCCGTTCAGAAGTGCCAGCGGAACACCTCTAGATACCTCATTAATGAGAATCGTGGCCTGGATGCGGGAAACGGCGAATTCGACCGGTGAGGTGGCCGCGCCGTGGGCAGTCCATTTCAGACCACACACGCCGGTATCTCCACCCACATAGGCAGGCAGGGCGTAACAGGCCTGATCCTGACCAGCATCGCCCAGTCTGAGCGAAGATTCCGGTACAATGCACGCCTGCTGTTGGTCGAACAGACGAAACACCCGCTCTACGATAGCCTGGGCCTCCTCCATGCGGCAGACCCCGGTCTGTTCCACGTCTGCCTTGGAGAGCCATAATACCTGTTCCACAGGACAACAACTCCTTTTCTGATGCTGCGGGGTGGACAGACCCACCTATCATGGATAGGTGGGTCTGTATCATTTGTTGATTACTTGGCCTGCTCCAGATCCGGCTTCAGATCCGGGGGGAGGGGACTGACATAGGGCTCGGTCTGATTCTGGTGGAAGTTATCCCAGGCCTTCTGCACCAATTCGGGCTGCTCCAGCAGGCGCAGGCCCGAGAGGCCCAGCACCTTGGCCGCGCACAGCATGCTGGCAAAGCCCACATGGCTTCCGCTATAAGCGGTCATCTGCCAGGAGTGTCCGGGGCAGCCGATGCCCTGACCGGCCACATAGATCTGATAGGTGGGGACCACATGGCTCACGTCGCCCACATCGGTGGAACCGGGGGCCACTAGGCGGTCCTCAATGACCTTGTCAAAGACCACATCGCACAGGAATTTGTCGTCGCCGTTGACGCCGTACTCCTCCTTCATGACCCGGCGGTCCCGCTCCAGCACGTCGGGATAGGTCTCCGCCATGCGTTTGGCAAAAGCATAATCTTCCTCGGTGAACCGGGGCGCGCCGGTGTCCTGATAGGCCTGAAGCATGACCTGCTCCAGCACGTCGTTGGGGAGCACCTCGCTGCATCCGGTCAAAAATTCGATGTCAAAGGTGGTCTGAGTCATCAGCGCCGCGCCCTTGGCACAGTCGCACAGCCAGCGGTAGACCTCATCCACGTCCTTTCGCTTGGGCGCGCGGATGTAGTACCACACCGAGCAGGCATCCGGCACCACATTGGGGGCGCAGGAGCAGATGGTGGCGTAGTGGATGCGCACATCGGGCTTTACATGCTCCCGCATGTAGTTGGCCGACACGTTCATCAGCTCCACCGCGTCCAGGGCGCTGCGGCCATCAAAGGGGTGCCCAGCGGCATGGGCGGCCTTGCCATGGAAGTGGAATTTCACCGAATTCATGCAGGTGTAGCACGCACCCCAAGCGCCGTTGTAGGCGTGGGAGTGCCAGGTCATGGCGCAGTCCACATCCTGGAACGCGCCGTCCCGCACCATAAACACCTTGCCCACCAGAAGCTCCTCGGCGGGGCAGCCGTAGAAGCGGACTGTACCCTTCACCAGGCCGGCGGCAATGGCGTCCTTGAGCATCACCGCCGCTCCTACTGCCCCCACGCCCAAGTTATTGTGGCCGCAGCCGTGGCCCGGGCGCTCGGGCTGGTCGGGATACTGGAACTCCTGGTGATCGGTCACATTCTGGTTGAGCCGAGGCAGAGCGTCGTACTCCCCCAGATAGGCGATGACTGGGTGGCCCGAGCCGTACTCGGCACAGATGGCCGTGGGGATGGAGCCCACCCCCAGCTGAACCCGAAAGCCCTCCGACTCCAAATAGTTTGCGATGGCCCTGGAGGACTGCACCTCCTGAAGGCCGGGCTCCGCATAGCCCCAGATTTCTTTGGAGAGCGCAATCAGCGCGTCCTCGCGATTGTCTACCGAGGCAAAACATGCCTTTTCCTCATTTCTGATCATCAAGCCACCCCGTTTTCATCAACATACGACCAATAATAATGGAACCGAACACACTGATTAGAATGGCCACCGAGCTGTCGAACACGCCCAGCTTGCTGATGGCCAGGGTGATCACGCCCAGCGGGACCGCGATGACGGCGATCTTGGGGGCGTAGAGGATCATTTGCATCAGCATGGCGCCATAGAGCGCGGGGACCAGATAGACCAGGGCATTGACCAGATTTTCCGGAATCATGGCGATGATCTGCGCGCCCAGCAGCACGCCGGCGGTGAGGATCGCCAGATTGACCACGATGGACACTGCCACGCCGATGGTGGAGACCACCGCGCCCTCCGGGGTGCCCTCTTCCACGCCTGCGGCCGACTGGGCCACCGAGGAACAGGGGACACGCAGATTGGAGAGGTTGCCGGAGAGGAAGGCCATATAGGTGCCGGGGATGCCCAGCACCGGTTGGAAGGAGATGGGCTCGATAAAATAGTACACCAGACAGGCGCTGATGCGGATGGTGGCGGCGGCCACGATGGCGTCAATGGCGGGCATGATGTCAAAGACCACCGCCAGAACTGCCACGGGCACGAAGCTGGCGACCACGCCAATCAGGCTGGTAAGACGGCCCCATTTAATGCTGTATGGAATATATTCCTTGTCATAAATCTCCTGAACAGTACGATTTTCCTCCATAAGAATCCCTCCTTCTTAAAAGATGCAGGCGAAGGCCACGCCCACCACCATGGCGATGGTGGCGCTCCAATTGGCCACCCATTTGGCCTTGCGCTTCTTGTTCCAGACAGTCAGCAGCCAGATGGTCAGCGCGCCGCCGATCACGGCATAGATGTTCTTGTTGTCGATGGCCACCGGGTACATCTTGTTAAAAGTCAGGCTGCAATAGCAGCCCAGGGTAGCCGCCGCGGTGATGATGGGGAGGGCCTTCTGATTGCCGCCGGCCAGCTTGGTCCGCAGGCCGTCGATCTTGTGGGTAAAGAGGCCGGAGACAATAATCCAGCCCACGCTGCCCAGGATCATGGCCCAGACACCGTTGGCAAAGGCCTCGGCAGTCATGGAGGACTGCTCAAAGGTCACGCCCACGGCCTGTGCACCCACGTCGGCGGAGGTCATCTCGTACATGACCGCGCCGATGTAGGAAAGGCGCATCCAGGCGATGGGGGCACCCATCATCACCATCAGGGAGACCATGCCGGCCAGAATGGAGACCGAGGGCCCCACCGAGGCGGCGGCCGAGGCAATGACCGCGCTTTTGATCTGCTCGTTTTTGACACCCATCCGCCGTCCGTCCTTGAGCGAACGTTTGAGGAGCAGATAGACCTGCCAGGCCAGCACCGCCATGGGGACGGCGACCGCAGCCCACATCCAGCCGCTATTTGCAATTTCCAAATAGTTCATTTGCGAATTCTCCTTTCCTGCTTGACTCTCCTTCTTTTAACCATCACTGATGATTGGTTAAGGTTATTATAACTCCTCCCTCAAAAAATGCAATTACAAATTGTATCTTTTCTCTCAATTTGTGAATTATGGACAAATCAAAGCCTATAAATATTCTGTTTCCCCCAAGGGCAGTGAGGCAGTGTTTTCTGGACCCAAAGGATTTCCCGTAAAACGAAAAAGAGCCCCGTGGCGACGCCCCGGGGCTCTTGCAATGCTCATATGCTCGTTTCGTCTTAGGCCTCGTCCAGCGCGGCCAGCTTCTCCCACAGAGGAGCGGAGACCTCGGTCACCTCTTTGTAGATGGCAAAGAGCTTTTCGTACTTGGCGTGGTTCTCCGCGTTGGGCCGGTAGGTCCGCTTCATGCGGATGCACCGCCGGGCGGCCTCCAGCTCGTCCGGGAAGGCGCCCACGCCCACACCGGCCAGCAGTGCGCCGCCGAAGGAGGACTCGGCGTGCTCCGGCTGCTTGACCTCCAGGCCGAACACGTCGCTGACGATCTGGCTCCACAGCGGGCTCTTGGCTCCGCCGCCGATGACCACGATGTCGGCCATGTTATCGGTGAAGTTCTTCAGCACCTGGAGGCAGTCGTACAGGCTGAACGCCACGCCCTCCAACAGGGCCCGGGCAAAGTCGCCCTTGGTGTGGACCATGCTCACACCGAAGAAGTCGCCCCGGGCGTTGGGGTTGAAGTAGGGGCAGCGCTCTCCCAGCAGATAGGGGTGGAACAAAAGGCCCCGAGCGCCCAGCTGAGACTCGGCGGCCTGCTGGTCCATGAGCAGGTACACGTCCTCGCCCTTGGCCTCGCACAGCTCCTTCTCGGCGGGGTAGAGGGCGTCCCGCATCCAGCGGTAGGCCGAGGCGCAGCTGTTGGTGGCGGTGACGGTATACCATTTGCCCTCCACCGAGTAGGGGTAGGTGAAGGATTTGGCGTGGGGCGCCGCCTCGTCGGTGACCAGGTTCACATTGCCCGCGGTGGCCAGCTTGACGATGATCTGGCCCGCCCGGACCGCTCCGGTGCTGAAATCCTCCGCGGCGGTGTCGGAGCACCCGGCGATGACCGGCAGACCCTCGGGCAGACCGGTCTGGGCGGCCACCTCGGCCCGCACCGTGCCCACAATGTCCTTGGAGCCGCGGATCTCGGGCATCACCGAGAGGGGCAGGTCAATGAGGCCGCACAGCTCCGGCGACCAGCAGCGGTTCCGGGCGTCGTAGAGGAGGCTACCCTGGGCGTCCACCACGTCGGTGCAGAAGTCCCCGGTGACCCAGGCGCGGATGTAGTCTTTGGTGAAATAGAGGCGGTGGATTTTGGCGTAGTGCTCCGGCTCGTGCTCCTTCACCCACATGAGCTGGGGCAAAGTCCAGGTGGGGGTGGGCATCTGCATGCCGATGCGGAAGATGAGATCCCCGTGGGTCTCCTTCAGGCGGCGGCACTGGTCGCCGCTGCGCTGATCGTTCCACATGATACAGCGGCGGATGACCTGTCCCTCTTTGTCTACCAGCACGGCATTGTGGGTGGAGGCGGTGACCGCCAGGCCCAGAACCCCCTCAAAGCCGTCCGCCATCTGCTCCCGGCAGGCCCGCACGGTGTTGCAGAAGGCCTGGATCCAGAGGGCCGGGTCCTGCTCGGACCAGCCGGGCTTCTGGTGCTCGGAGGGATATTCCTCAAAAGCGGTGGCGCAGATGTTGCCCTCCAGGTCGATGACAGTGGCCTTGCACCCGCCGGTGCCGAAGTCCACGCCGAAGAGTTTATCCATAGTAGTTCCCCCATTCCGTCGGGCGCCCCACCCCGACTTTCGGGGGAGGGACGCTAGTATTTCTTGACAACCAGCGCCTTTTCCAGCGCTTCAAAGTTTCCGATGGCCTGCTCCCCCAGGCGGAGGGACACGCCGGTATACAGCGTATCGATGATGGTCAGCTCCGCCATGCGGGAGGAGATGGCATAGGTGCGGTATTTGGTCTCCTGCGAGTAGGTGTACAGCCGGATATCCGCCAGCTTGGACACCGGGGAGATGCCGTTGTTAGTGATGGTGATGACGGTGGCGCCCCGCTCCCGGGCCAGCCGGGCTGCATCCCCCACGTCCCGGGAGCTGCCCGAGTGGGAAATGGCCAGCACCACGTCCTCCGGCGTCAGGGATACCACGGCGATCATCTGCATGTGATCGTCGGTGTAGGCCTGGGCATTGAGGCCGATGCGCAGGAATTTGTGCTGGGCGTCCATGGCGATGGCCCCGGAGTTGCCGTTGCCGATGATGACGATCCGCCTGGCCTTGCACAGGGCGTCGATGCTGCGCTCCACCGCCTTGCTGTCCAGCGCTTTCTGGGTCATGGTCAGGGTTTGGATGGCGCTGGAGAAGATCTTGTCGATGATCTGCTCCGTCGGCGCGTCCTGGGTCAGGTCCTCATGGATCTTTTCCTGGGGCGTCACCAGCTCCCGGGCCACACTGACCTTCAGCGCCTGGAAGCCCCGATACCCCAGCTTGGTACACACCCGGGTCACCGTGGCCTCGCTGGTGCCCACCAGCTCCGCCAGCTCTGTGATGGAGGCATAGATCAGCTTGTCCTGATTTTCCGCCATGTACTCCGCGGTCTCCCGCTCCTTCTTGGAGAGAGAATCCAGCTTTTCCTGGACACGGCTGTAAAACGCTCCGCCATTTTCTCTATCTGTCATCGCGATTCGCTCCCCTTCCTGTGATCGGTTCTCCCGTTTCCTCTATTTTACATGGACTTGCGAAAGGGAGCAAACATATTATGAAATTTAAAGGATATCTTCCACCATGCCGCTCTGACCGGGCTTGGTGAGCATGTCCAGCGCCTTTTCTACATAGCGCCGGCGGGAGGTCTTTTCGTCCTCCGCGCTCAGGGTGGGATTGCCCACCGGGCAGGTGATGGCAAAGCCCCGCAGGATGCGGGAGGAGCCCACCGACTTGGCAATGTCCACCACCGCGCAGATCTGCGTCACCGGGATACCCACCCGCTCGATTTCCTTCACGATCGTTGACCCGCAACGAGTGCTGGTGCCTCACGTGGAGGTCAGGATGGCCGCCTGGATGCCCTTGTCCAGCAGGGCCTGGGCGATCTGCTGGCCCTTGGCCTTGGAGGCCGCCACCGAGGCGCAGTTGCCACAGGCCACATAGACCTCCTCCTCCAGCGCGCCCAGCTTGCCCTGGGCCACCTCTTCCCGCAGGATGTCCACCGGGAAGAGCCGGTAGGGGTTCTCCAGCACCCAGGTGCCGTCGTAGCCGCTGTGGATGACGAAGTGGGGCTCGGCCACCAGGGTGTCCCAGTTGTAGTGGCCCCAGGTGGTGCTGCCGTTGGGCTTGAGCTTGTCGGGATTGGTCTGGGGAATGAGTCCGCCGTCGGTGACCAGGGCCAGCTTGACCTTGCTCAGGTCCGCCACCGGCGGGGCGGGGGGCACGTGGTCGAACTTGGGCGGCAGCAGCTCACTGACAAAGGGCTCGCCCTTGATCTTCTTCAGGACCATGTCGATGGCCCGCTCCGCTGCGTTCTGAGGCTGCTCCTCGTTGAGGATGATGTCCCGGATGATGTAGCCCTCCGAGGCGGCGCTGCCGATGTGCTCCCCCTTCAGCAGGCGCAGGCCGATGCTGGCCATGACCGGAGCGGCCTTGCGCAGCTGGGAGGAGAGGATGGCCGTCTTGACGATGTAGGTATCCTTACGGAAGAGCTCCACCGCCGGATTTTCCGGATACATGCCGGTGACGGTGGGGATGCCCAGCTCCCGGCCCACGGCGCTGACCATATTGCCGCAGCTGATGCCGTAGCGCCCGGCGTTGAAGGCGGGACCGGCGATGAAGAGGTCGGGCTTCAGCGCCCGGACCAGCTCCACACCCTCGGCGGTGGCCTGTTCGGTGTGCTCGGCGAAGTAGTTGTCACCACAGATGATGGTGCCCACCACCTCGCAGTCGTCCTGGAGCAGCTTCTGGAAGAGAAGGGCCGGGCCCACCGGCTCCTCCTTCACCGAAAAGCCCACATGGGCCATGTCCTCGCCGCCGATCTGGCCGAAGAACTGGTTGATATAGCAGACAACACGCCATTTTTTCTGTTCCATACTGTGGCCTCCTCCCTCAGTAATCCACGGCCATGCCGTAGGAGTAGCCCACCTGGCTCATCAGGCCCACCTGCTTCATGTAGGTGGAGCGGACCTCTCCCTTGGCCGGACGGCCGGTGGCGATCTTGTGGCCGCCGATGACGCCGTCGTCGCCGCTGAGGTACAGCGCGTCCTCTGGCCCGCCCAGCAGGGTCTCCACCGGCGGGAGGGTAAAGTTATGATAATAGGTCCCCGAGCAGACGATGGAGTCCACGTTCTGCTCGCTGATCATGCACTCCACGCCCAGGTTGCTCTTGCCGTTGAGGATCTGGATGATGGGCACCGCCTTGATGCCCAGCTTCTCCGCCTCGCTGGCGATGGCGCCCACGCACAGGGTGGACGCGCCGCCCACGCCCTTGGTGACGATGACGCCGTCGGCGTGGAACACCTCTTTCAGGAGATTGGCCGCCATTTTGGACACCAGATAGCGGTGCTTGGCCTCCACCGAGGTGACGGTGATGAGCACGCCGGCGAAGTTGAGGTCCTTGCCGTGGCGGCGCATCAGCTCCACGATGACCGGGTGGTTCTGGATCTCATAGGTGGTCACGCAGCGGAAGCCGCCGCAGGGGGCGATGGCGCCGTCCAGGATCTCGGTAGGCTGCATGATGAGGGGGAGGCTGTCGGGCACGGCGTTGCCATAGACCATGGGCTCCCGGTAGTTCTGGGTGTCGTACTGCTTGGAGTAGATCTGATAGGAATAGGCGATGCTGGGCAGGTCGGGGTACTGGGTCTCGTTGTCGAAGGTCTCGCTGGAGTCGGGGGCCTGGTCCAGGGTGACCTTGGCCAGCAGCACGCTGGTCTTGAAGCCCACCCGGCGCACCGCCTCCCGGTAGTCGCGGAAGTCTGCGTCCTCCGGGGCCATGGGCTCGATGACCAGCTCGGGCATCTTGGCATAGGGGTTGATGGCGGCGCACTCACCGCTCATGTCGAAGGAGCCCCACTTCCGGGACCAATAGGTGTCGTTCTGGCACAGGACGATGCCCATGCCCTCCACCGCCCGGGTGACGCCGCTGCCGGCGATCTCATAGTCCTCGGTGAGGACGCCCGGCCAGTCGATGTTGCCCGACACCTTGCACCGAGGCTGGACCACATCCACCACGTTGATGATCCGGGTGGAATCGCCCGGGCGGGCGATGTCGATCTTGAGAGTGTCGAAGCAGGGCTCACTCTCGGCAAAGGCCAGGATGTCGGCCTTGCTCACATAGAGGACCCCATCCTTCAGACAGGTGGTATCGCCAAACTGCAGGTCCTTGATCTTTAAGGTTTCTACCGTTAATTTCATAATAAGCTCCTTTGATCCTTACGCGCCCATGAGAAGGTTGGGCACGAAGGTGACGATGGGCGGGAAGAACCACATCAGCAGCATGACCGCCAGGATGATGAGCACCACCGGCGCGGTGTAGCTGATGGCTCTGCGGAAGGGGGCCTCCGCAATGTTCATGGAGAGGAAGAGGTACAGGCCCACCGGCGGGGTCAGAGCGCCCACCACGGTGGAGATGGAGAACAGCACGCCGAAGAGGAGGGGATCCACGCCCAGGCTGGTAACGATGGGGTAGACGATGGGCAGGATGACGGCGGTGGCGGCCAGGGTCTCCATGAAGCAGCCGATGATGAGCATGATGACGATGATGATGAACACCACTACGGCGGGGTTGTGGCTGATGGAGAGCATGAAGTTCTTGATGGTCTCGGCCAGGTTCTCACGGGCGAAGATGTAGGAGTAGATGTTGGAGATGCCCATGATCATCATCAGCATGGCGGAGGAAGAGGCCGCCCGCTTGAAGATGCCCACCAGGTCGGAGAGCTTCAGGGTGCGGTAGATGAAGAAGCCGCAGATCAGCGCGTAGATACAGGCCACGATGCCAGACTCGGTGGCGGTGAACTTGCCGGACACCACGCCGGCCAGGATGATAACGGGGGTAATGAGGGCGAAGAAGGAGTGCAGGAAGGCCTTGCCCACCGCGCGGATGCTGAAGTGGCCGGTGCCTCGGTCCACATTGTGCTTGCGGGCGTACCAGTAGCACATGATCATCAGGCAAATGCCGATCAGGATGCCGGGCACCAGGCCGCCCATGAAGAGCTTGCCCACCGAGAAGCCGGTGAGGGAGGCGTAGACGATCATGTTGGTGCTGGGCGGGATGATGGGTGCCAGCGCGCCGGAGCCGGCGATCATAGAGGCGATGAAGCCGCTGTCATAGCCCTCTTTCTTCAGCTCGGGCACGGTCAGGGTGCTCACGGCGCTCATGGTGGCCGCGCCGGAACCGGAGATGCCCGCGAAGATCATGTTGGCCAGCACGGACACCATGCCCATGCCGCCCCGGACCTGGGCGATGCAGGCCCGGCAGAAGTCCAGGATGCGCTTGGAGAGGTTGGCGGCGCCCATAATCTCACCGGCCAGGATGAAGAGGGGACCGGCCATCAGGGAGAAGGAGTTCATACCGCGGATGGCCTGCTGTACCGCCATGAAGGCGGGAATGTCGCTGCCCAGCAGGATGGCCAGCAGACCGGACAGACCGATGGCAAAGCACACCGGCACGCCCAGAACCAGACAGACAAGAAGTCCGACGACTGCAATGGTAATCAATTACTTTTCCCCCTCTCGATACTGCTTGGAAAGCTTGGGAATGGCGCTGGCGTAGGAGCAGAGCATCATCACGATGCCCAGCGGCGCCGCGGCATAGATGTAGGAATAGGGGATGGGAATGGCGGCGCCCAGGGAGTTGAAGCTTTTACCCACCAGCGTAATGGAACCGGGGAGGAACATCAGCAGGAACACCACACAGATCAGGCGGCCCACGATGAAGAGGATCGCCCGGGCCTTGTTGTTCTTCATGAAGCTGATGACGATGTCCACCGACACATGGCCGTCCACCCGTACCGTGAGGGCCGAACCGATGAAGGTGAGGTAGATGCCGCAAAAGCGCATGGCCTCTTCCGTCCAAGGGGGCGCGGAGTGAAGAATAAAGCGGCCAAAGACCTGGATACTGCCGAAAATGAGGATCAAAACAAACATAGCCATACAAAACCAGGTCTGAAAGGCTTCGATCCCCCGGTCGATTTTCAGGAGTGTTTTCAAGTTTTATCACCTCTCAAAGGTCAAAAAGGGGGATGCGCCGCAAATGCATGCGTACGCATCCCCGGTTTGATAGCGGTTTCCTGTTTAGTTGTTCAGGGCCAGCATCCGGTCGATGAGGTCGCCCAGATTGTAGTTGGTGGCGTACTCATCGTAGATAGGCTGGCAGGCGTCCTTCATACGCTCACGCTCCTCGGCGGAGATCTCATTGATCTGAACGCCGGCCTCCTCCATGGTCTTTTCGGCGGCGTCATCCGAGGCCTGGCGGTCCTCCAGCTGCTTGGTCTGGCTCTCCAGCGCACACTCCTGGATGATCTCCTGGAGGTCCTCCGGGATGGAGTTCCACTTGTCCTCGTTCATGAACACGCAGTAGATGGCGCCCAGATGACCGATCTTGGAGAAGTACTTGCCCTGCTCCTGCAGGTTCTGGTTCACCAGACCGGTGGCGTCGGCCTCCACCGCGTCGGCCACGCCCTGCTGCAGGAGGGTGTAGGCCTCGCTCCAGGCGGAGGTGACAGTGCTGGCACCCAGGCAGTTCCAGATGTCTACATACAGCGGGGTCTCAGCGGTGCGCATCTTGATGCCCTGGATGTCCTCCAGGCAGGTGATGGGCTTGGTCTTGAGCAGGGGATGCCGGATGCCGTTGGAGTAGGTCATCAGCAGGCGTACCCCAGAGCCCTCCAGCATCTTGGGCACCTCTTCCGAGACGATGGTGTTAATGAGCTCGGCCTGGGTGTCCAGGTCCTTGGTCAGGAAGGGCATGTTGAACACGGCCAGCTCGGGGATGTTCAGGGCGGCCGCCCAGTCGGCGGTGTCACAGCAGGTCATGTCCAGGGTGCCCATGGTCACCTGCTCCATCATCTCGCGGGCCGAGCCCAGCTGGCTGGAGGGGTAGAGGTTGACCTGCACCCGGCCCTCGCTGCGCTCCTCCACCATGGCCTTGAACTCCTCCGGCGCCACCGCCAGGGCGTGGCCGGGGTTCTGGATGTGGCCGAACTCCAGCACCACTTCGGCGTCACCGGAGCCGGAATCACCGCCGGTATCGCCGCCTCCGCCTCCACCACAGGAGGCTAGCAGGCCCAGACAGAGCATTGCAGAGACAACACGGATCCACTTTCTTTTCATCAGAGTACCTCCTCACAAATTCCAAGTCACAGATACGTTTTACATCGCGCGGTACTGCTTGCCCAGCTCATCGGCCGCCAGGATGGCGTCGTACACCGACTGGGTGGTCACCACAAAGGGCTCCTGGTGGACCAGGGGACCCTGGGCGGTCTTTTCTGCGATAGCCATGACCTTCTCCGGCGTGGCCTCCACGCCCAGCTGCTCCAGCGTCACCGGCAGGCCGATGGCGGTCATAAAGCGCATGACCTGATCCACCACATCGGCGGGGGTGTTCTCCAGCACCATCTGGCAGACCACACCGAAGGCCACCTTCTCACCGTGGAGGTACTTGTGGGTCTCCGGCAGGGCGGTGAGGCCGGAGTGGATGCCGTGGGCGGTGGCCAGGCCGGTATTCAGGAAGCCCAGGCCGCTGAGCAGGGTGTTGGCCTCGATGACGTTCTCCAGCGCCTCGGTGACCACACCCCGCTCCAGCGCCCGCAGCGCGGCGGGACCGTCGGCAAAGAGGATGTCCCAGCTGGCTTTTGCGATGGCCATGCCGGCCTTGCAGCGGCGGTAGCCCGTACCGATGTAGTTGGGAGAGTCGGAGGCCTCATCCGCCTGGGCCTCCAACCAGGTGGCCAGGGCGTCGCCCATGCCGGCCACGAAGAGGCGGCGGGGCGCCTTGGCGATGATCTGGCTGTCCACCAGGACCAGATCGGCGTTGCGCTTCATCTTGCGGGAACCGATGTACTCGCCGTCGGCGGTGTAGATCACCGCGATCTCGCTGACCGGCGCGTCGGTGGACGCCGAGGAGGGCGCGATGATGACCGGCAGCCCCATGGCGTCGGCGCACACCTTGGCGGTGTCCAGTGTCTTGCCGCCGCCCACGCCCACAAAGACGCTGGCCTGGTGCTCCCGGGCAATGGCCCCGATCCGGGCCGCCTCCTCGTCACAGCACTCGCCCTGGAACTGGATGGAGACGAAGCTGTGGTCGCTGCCGGCGTAGGCCTTCTCCAGACGGGCATTCAGATCCGGATAGAGGAACCCGTCGATCAGAACACAGGCATTGCCGTAGGGGGCGGTATACTGGGGCAGGCGGTCAAATTCGCCCGGACCCTGAACATAACGCAAAGGACTTCCAAACGCTCTCGTGGTAGAAGAAACCATAATTTGCAAGCAGGCCAAACGGCACGCTCTACCTCCTTTTTTGTTCCATTGTGTTCTCGCGGGCGCCACGCTGCACAATGCTTTTTGTTCTGCCTTAACTATAACATTTTAAAAATTATTTTCAATATAATCTTGTGCTTACAAACGAATTTCTATTATATTAATAAATCGCCCCCCAGTCTTTTGTCTATATTACACATATATATGAATTTTATTTCTCAATGCATTAGTTCTTTTCACATATTCATTTGCTTCTTTCAGTTATTTCTGCTTATTTTAGGCAATCTATTTTTTAAATTTTGTAGATTTTGCTTATTTATATGCGTAAACTATCTGTAATCACGGCGGATTTTTTTATAATACGCCCCATTATTCCCGTTTTATAAATTAATATTTAGTCGCTTATATATGAATATATTCACTATATATGCATCCGCTCGTTAAATTATCCTTTCTGTGCCCCCTGTCCTTCCGTTTTATTTTAAAAATTATTTTCGCTCCAAGTGCGGGCTGAGTAACGCACCAAAAGTAAAAATAAAAGGCGCTGTTTTAGCGCCTTTTGTAAGGGAGTCCGCAGTCTTATGCTCGTTGAATTTATGCCCTGGGCTACGCACTTCTTTTAGACGTTCTTCTACTTACCCACAGGCGCGGAATTATACCGTTTAATTACCTTTGGAGATCACTTCCCGGCTGCGCAGTATGTCCGTTTTACGAAGCTTCTAGAGTATAGTTGTCTGTTGCTTCAACTGACTGACCCAAAGACAGATCCCGTTCTGATCGATTATGTGAGAATTAAGTAGACCGGCTTCTCCAAACTGCAAAATAAGCACATATGAGCAGTTAGCTCAGGTTCAAGTTCTGTATCGTCCATCAAAAAAAGCCTTGAAACTCAACGGTTTCAAGGCTTTTTCTTTTTTAATTGTGCCATGCGCCGGAGACCTGGGGGCCCTTTCAATGAGTATAGAATTGCAAATGCTGAACACTACGGAGCAACAAGCAATTACTACAATGGTTGATGTCTCCTATGACGAAAGGCACCACTTTTCTGCAATTCAAGTCCTATATTGTCCACCAGACCAATTCCGCCGGAACCAAAGTTCCGGCGGAATTTTTTCTGTCCATGTTGAAGCCCCCCGTGACCACACCATATGGGCACAGGGGATTTTTTTATGCCTCCCGGCACAGCTCGATGCACCGCTCCAGCCAGGCGCAGGTGTTCTCCTCCCGCATCACCGCTCCCAGCAGCACCAGATAGTCGCTGAAGCCCTCGCTGTCCGCCGGAGGGATCTGGGGGAATTTGGTCTGGTTGCCCCGCAGGTGGGCCAGCCGCTCCCGGTGCTGCTCCAGCTGGTCCTCCAGCAGCTCCAGCCGCCGCTGTGGGGAGACAAAGTGGGTGAAGAAGAGCTGGAGCCGGAACTCGTCCTTGGGGGTGGGACCCATCTTGTGCCACTGGCCCAGCCACTCCAGAAACGCCTGCTGCCCCTGGGGCGTGATGGTGTAGAGCTTCTTCTCCAGCGCTGTGCCCGTCACCTCGATCTCAAAGTCCACCATTCCCTCCTCATACAGGTGCTTGAGCTCGGGGTAGATCTGGCTGTGCTTGGCGTGCCAGAACTCAAACAAGGTCGTCTCAAACTCCTTGGTCAGCTCATAGCCCGTCCGGCTCTTTTGATTCAAAAGTCCTAAAATGGCGTATCGCAGTGTGCCCATGGCGCTTCTCCTCTGAGATCGGGGAATTTTGGTACAGTCAAATCCTATTATAGCATATCCTTCCAACCCCGTCACAGTGCGTTTTCCACAAATCTCGCCCCCTCCCTTTGGGCGGCCCACTAAATCATGTTTTTTCTAACATGTAAGCATTGACATGTTAGAACTGATATGCTAGGATTGCATCGTCAAAAACTTAACAAACGGAGGAGATCCTAATGAACCTGACCAAGCGCCGCTGGCTTATCCTGGCTGTGTGCTGCCTGGCCAACCTGTGTCTGGGCTCGGTGTATACCTGGAGCGTCTTTGCCTCGCCCATGGCAGAACACCTCTCCGCGGTGACCGGACAGTCCCTCACCGCCGCAGATCTGGCTATCGTCTACACCATCGCCAATTCCGTTGGCCCCATCACCATGATCACCGGAGGGTGGTTCAACGACAAATTCGGACCTAAAAAAGTGATTTTTGTGGGCGGACTCATGTTCGGCGCCGGTATGATCCTCTCCGGCTTCGCCACCAGCGTCTCGTTCCTGGTGGTCACCTACGGCCTGATCTTCGGCCTGGGCCTGGGCATGGCCTACGGCGCCACCATCAGCAGCTGTGTCAAGTTCTTCCCCGACAAGCGGGGCCTGGTGGGCGGCATCACCACCGCCGTCTACGGCTTCAGCTCGGTAATCCTGCCCCCCATCATCACCATCCTGGTGGACCGCTTTGACGCCCCCTCCGCCTTCCGCATCGTGGGCGTGGTGTTCCTGGTGGTGGTGTGCGTCTCCGCCCTGTTCGTGGAGAAGTGCCCCGCCGACTTCGTGCCCGAGGGCTGGACCCCCGCCGCCAAGGGCCCCGCTTCCGAGCAGGTGAACCTGGACTGGAAGGGCATGCTCCGCACCCCCGTCTTTTACGTCATGCTGCTGCTCCTGTGCTGCGGCGCTTTCTCCGGCATGATGATCACCTCTCAGGCCTCCGCCGTGGCCCAGAAGATGGTGGGCATGACCGCTCTGGCCGCCAGCACCGCCGTATCGGTCCTCTCTCTCTTCAATGTGTTCGGCCGCATCGCCGCCGGTTACCTCTCTGACCGAATTGGCCGGGTGACCACCTTGGCCCTGTCCTGCGCGCTGTCCGTGGTGGGCCTGCTGTGCCTCTACTTCTGCCAGACCGGCACCGTGGCCCTCTTCTATGTGGGCGCCTCCATCGTGGGCCTGTGCTTTGGCTCCTTCATGGGCGTGTTTCCCGGCTTTACCGCCGACCAGTTTGGCCCCCGCAACAACAGCGTCAACTTCGGCATCATGTTCATCGGCTTCGCCGTGGCGGGCTACTTCGGCCCCACCATCATGAGCAGTACCTTCCGCTCCACCGGCACCTACCAGCCGGCCTTCCTGGCCGCCTGTGTCCTGGGCGTGGCGGGGATTGTGCTCACCTTTGTGTACCGTCCGCTGGCTAAGCGCGCCCGTACCAAGTGATCGGAATTCCGATCTGAAATTTGAAAGAAAGGATGTCTACTATGCAGCGCAAATACCCCCATCTCTGCTCCCCCATCACCCTGGCCGGGGTGACCTTCCGCAACCGGATGTTCTCCGCCCCCATGGGCGGCACCGACATCACCAACGACGGCTGCATCGGCCCCAAGTCCACTGCCTTCTATGAGCTGCGGGCCAAGGGCGGCGCCGGCGCCGTCACGGTCAGTGAGTGCATGGTCCACCCCCAGACCGACGGTTCCCACGCCTACCATCTGGACACCTCCATCCTCAACTCCCTGGCCGCCGCCACCTACACTGCCGACGCCATCCGCCGTCACGGCGCCATGCCCTCCCTGGAGCTGAGCCACTCCGGCATGTACTCCGGCACCTACATGACCGACAAGAGCCGCCAGCACGGTCTGAGCCAGTGGGGTCCCTCCGCCTGCGTGCGCCCCGACGGCGTGCAGGTGGGCGAGCTCACCACCGAGATGATCGCCGACATTGTGGCCTCCTACGGCCGGGTGGCGGGTCTCGCCAAGCGGGCGGGCTTTGAAATGATCATGATCCACGGCGGCCACGGCTGGCTCATCAACCAGTTCTTCAGCCCCATGTTCAACCACCGCACCGACGCCTACGGCGGCTCTCTGGAGAACCGCTGCCGTTTCGCTGTGGAGGTGCTGAAGGCGGTGCGGGAGGCCGTGGGCCCCAAGTTCCCCATCGAGTTCCGCATGAGCGGTTCCGAGCTGGTGCCCGACGGGTACGACCTGGCCGAGGGCTGCCGCATCGCCCAGCAGGTGGAGCCCTACATCGACCTGCTCCACGTGTCGGCGGGCACCTACCAGCGCTCCTTTGGTGACACCCACCCCTCCATGTTCAAGGAACACGGCTGCAACGTGTATCTGGCCGCCGAGATCAAGAAGCACGTGTCCGTCCCCGTGGCCACCCTGGGCGGCCTGAACGACCCTGCCCAGATGGAGGAAATCCTTGCCTCCGGCAAGGCCGACGTGGTGTACATGGCCCGGGCCCTGCTGGCCGACCCGGAGCTGCCCCGGAAGGTCACTG
>DYBS01000039.1 GCA_019418525.1 Clostridiales bacterium | reverse complement strand
GGAGAGGGGAACGAGAAGTTCCCCTCTCCGCCTTTTCTTTCCCCGGTTTCTTTTCGCGAAAAGAAATCGGGTCCCCGCTGGATAAGCGGCCCGCGCGGCGAGCGCAAAATTCCGGGCTCCCCGGAAAAGGGCAGAAAGCGCCGCTCTTACCGTTCCTCCAGCAGATCCACCCGCTCCACGGCAGTGCAGCGCTTCCTGGCAGTGTCGATGGTGAAGAGAACGCAGTTGAGCTTGCACGGCCCGTCGGCCTGCTCGAAGCGCTGGGGCACGCCGCCCAGAAAGCGGTTGAGGGCCTGGTCGGCGCGCACACCCAGCACGCTCCGGGCCGGACCGGTCATGCCCAGGTCGGTGATAAAGCCCAGTCCGCCCGGCAGCACCTGGCCGTCGGCGGTGGGCACATGGGTGTGGGTGCCCCACAGGGCCTGCACCTTCCCGTCCAGATGGTAAGCCATGGCGCCCTTTTCACTGGTGGCCTCGGCGTGGAAGTCCACCAGCACCACGTCGGCCTCCATCTCCCCCACCACGCGCCGGGCCAGGGTGAAGGGGTTGTCGGCGTTGCTGTCCAGCTCGCACCGGCCGATGAGGTTCAGCACCCCGATGCGCACTCCCCGGGGACCGTCAAAGACCCCCCAGCCACGGCCGGGCACCGCCCCGGCGTAGTTGGCAGGGCGGAGGATATAGGAATTGTCATCCAGGTAGCGGGCGATCTGCATCCGGTTCCAGGTGTGGTTGCCCAGGGTGATGACGTCCGCCCCGGCGTCAAAGATTTGGTCGGCCTGGCGGGGTAGGATGCCCACACCGGCGGCATTTTCCCCGTTGACCACGGTGAAGTGGACGTCGTGTTCCCGCTTGATGGCCCGCAGGCGGCGGGAGAGACATTCTACGCCGGCGTCGCCCACCACATCGCCCACGGCCAGTACATGCAATTCCATACAGTATCCTCCTTCTCAATCCGGCCAGCCCAGCAGAGGCCGGTACAGGACCGCGTCCCGGTCCAGAAACACATTGAATACCACCCGCTCCACCGCCGGGCAGAGGGGCAGGTGCGCCTCCACCGTCTCCACCGCCAGAGCGGCGGCCTCCTCTCCCGGAAAGCCGTAGCACCCGGTAGAGATGCAGCAGAAGGCCACACTGGCCAGACCATGGGCCTGGGCCAGATCCAGGGCGTTGCGGTAACAGGCGGCCAGAGCCGCCCGGTGCGCCCCGGTCACCACGCCATCCTTTACCTGGGGTCCCACGGCGTGGAGCACATACTCCGCCGGCAGACAGAACCCGGGAGTCAGTTTGACGCCCCCGGCGGGCTCCTCATGGCCCTGACGCTCCATCAACTCTTGACAGGCCAGACGCAGCCGGAACCCGGCGGCGGAGTGGATCAGGTTGTCGATGCAGTTGTGCAGCGGATGAAAACACCCCAGCAGCCGGGGGTTGGCGGCGTTGACGATGGCGGGAATACGCAGGGTGGTAATGTCCCCCTGCCAGAGGGCCAGCCGCTCATTCCGGGGCGCGGGCGGGACGGCCCGCCAGTCGGTGAGAGTTTTATCCCTCAACTCGTCCAGTAGCAGCTCATCCAGCGCCGTAAGGATCTCCTCCGGCATGGGCGCAGCGGGGCGCTTGTTGAGAAGCCCCCGCAGGAGCTTCCGCCGCTCCCCATAGCTTCCCGGCAGCGCCGCCGGGTCTTTGCCCGTCTCAGACAGCAGAAAACCCAGCAGCTCTTCCACGCGCTTGTCCCGGTCCATGCCCATCCCTCCTTTGGTCACAGTGTACCACAGAAGGACGGGGCCCTTCCACTGTTTCTTTACTGACAGCGGGAGGGAAAGATGTTATAATGGCCGAAAACAGCGAAAGGAATCGAAGGACCGGATATGACTGAAACAAAAATACTGCCCAATGGGGCGCGTATCGTCACAGAGGAAGTGCCCGGTGTGCGCTCGGCGTCGCTGGGGATCTGGGTGGGCACCGGCTCCCGCCATGAGAAGGCGAAAGAAAACGGTGCCGCTCATTTTATTGAGCATATGGTATTCAAGGGCACCGAGAGCCGCTCCACCGCCCGGCTGGCCCAGGAGATGGACGCCATCGGCGGACAGGTCAACGCTTTCACCACCAAGGAGTGCACCTGCTTCCACGCCCGGGTGCTGGACCGGCACCTGCCCCGGGCCACTGACCTCCTGTGTGACATGGTGTTCCGCCCCCGCTTTGCCCAGGAGGACGTGGAGACCGAGCGGGGGGTCATTTTTGAGGAGATCGGCATGTGTGAAGACAACCCCGAGGACCTGTGTTCCGAGCGGCTGAGCACGGCGGTGTTCCACGGCAGCGCCCTGGCCCGGCCCATTCTGGGTAAGCGCGCCACCCTGGAGAAGATGACCGGGGAGTCCCTGCGCACCTATATGAAGGAGCATTACCGTCCCCAGGATCTGGTGGTGGCCCTGGCGGGGAGCTTCACCCAGGGGGATGTGGACGACCTGACGGCGCGGTTCGGTGCACTGGAGGGCGGCCCCAGCCCCAAGACCGACACGGCGGCGTACACCCCTGCCTTTACACTGAAAAAGAAGGCCATTGAGCAGAACCATCTCACTCTGGCATTCCCGGGCATTCCCTACGGGGACGAGCGGCGGTATACCCTCCAGCTCCTGTCGGCCATGCTGGGCAGCGGCATGTCCTCCCGGCTGTGGCAGGAGATGCGGGAGAAGCGGGGGCTGTGCTACTCGGTGTACTCCTACGCGGTGGGCCACGCCGAGACGGGGCTTTTTGGCATCTACACCGCTGTCAGCCCAGAGATGGAGCGTGAGGCCCTGTCCACCCTCTGGCAGGTGGTGCGGGAGTTTGCCGACCGCGGCGTGACGGAGGCGGAGCTCGCCCGGGCCCGGGAGCAGGCCGAGGCCAGTGTGCTGCTGAGCCTGGAGTCCACCCAGAGCCACATGAGCGCCCTGGGCCGGGGGGAGCTGCTCCACGGCCACGTCTCCACAGTGGAAGAGGTACTCCGGGGCTACGAGGCCGTGACACCGGAGACGGTACAACAGCTGGCCCGGGACTTGTTCCGGTTCGAGTCCCTCTCCCTCTCGGCGGTGGGGCGGGTGCGCACCGAGGAGGAGTACCGGGAGATACTCCGGTCTTAATCCCGGGGGGAAAGACACGCTGTGCTTCCAAAATGCTCTGGAAAAAAATTAAAATGTAACCGCTCCTGTGACTACTGTCGTGTATACTGTCAACCAGTAAGATCAAATACAGAAAGAAAGGGGCGGGAATATGCGTGATACCTTTGTAGTCCAGATCATGGACAGTCAGAATGCCACCTGGCAGGGCACTGTGACCTGGACGGAGGGAAGGCAGACCAAGCCCTTCCGCAGTGCGCTAGAGCTATTGAAGCTCATTGACAGCTCCTTGGATGAGCAGGAGAGCAAGATGAGGGTTTCAGAGAAAGATACTTAATTCCTACTTTTTTTTAAAATGTAACCGTTCTTGTGACCGAGCAGGTGTATACTGAAAACACAATTTTAGAAAGCGCAGACCTATGACCCCCGTTCCCGGATGGGCGGGGAGGAAGCGTGCAAACGGCAAACCGGCGGAAACACCGGGACGCAAAGCTCAGGAGGCTAAAGCGGCAGAAGCCGCCAGGCCAGTCCGGCCGCCACGGATTCCATTCTCAACCAGATTTTTTGAGAGGAGAATGAATGATGTTGGCGAAAAATCCCACTATGAGACGAATCCTTTCGTCGTTCCTGGTACTGGTTCTGGTACTGGGACTCCTGCCTGTCAGCGTGTTCGCCAGCGAGGGCGACGTGCAGGACACTCAGATCGTGAATATCGATCTCCCTGTGAATGGCGATGGGACTGTCGTCGAAGACGAGAGTCCCGCTGATGAGACCGAAGAGTCCGCCGGTGAGACCGAGGAGCCCGCCGGTGAGACCGAGGAGCCCGCCGGTGAGACTGAGGAGCCCGCCGGTGAGGGCGAGGTCGTGATCGAAGAAAACGAGACTGCCCTGGGGGCTGCTCCTGTGGAAGATCCCCTGAGCGATGGCAGCATCCAGACTGAGGCCGAGGACGGCGCGGTCATCACCGTGTCCGGTCTGCTGCCCCAGGGTGCCTACGTCACCGCCGAGCCGGTGGAGGTGGTCCTGGAGGACCTGACCGTCCTGGCCGCCTATGATATCACCATCTATGACGGTGAGGGCAATGTGTGGCAGCCCGACGAGTCCGTCGTTGTGGATATCCAGACCCCCGTCCTGGTTGAGGTGGAGGAAGTGGAGATCTACCACATGGAGGACGCCAACGCCGAGCTTGAGCATGTGGATACCATTGCCACTGACAGCGATGTGGCTACTTTCACCGCTGAGAGCTTCTCTGTTTATGTGATCGTTAAGAATAATGAAGACATCAAGCTCCAGGGTATTGGCCAGACCGCTACGCTGGAGGGCGCTGGTTCTTGGGGATGGAATCACGCGTGGACATCCAGCAATCCAGGGGTTGCTACGGTAACCGGTCGTGACATAAGTGCCGTGGTCACGGCTACTGGTATCGGTGAAACTACTATCACTCACACCTATTACTATTTTGGAGAAAAGACTGAGACCTTTAAGGTCGTCGTCAAAGCTGCTACTGGCGAGGGCCTGAGTGGTGTAGAAAAGGGCCAGGACGGCGACTACTATCTGAATGCCAAGGTTTACCTCTACTATAGCAATACCTTGCCCCAGAATATCCAGCAGGACTTTAAGCCCGGTGACTTTGGCCCCAGCGGAAACGACGAGCCCTATTTTACCGTGAAGGTGAATATGACCGAGCTGCTGGCGAAGGAGAATGTGGGCATCGAGATTCAGGCAAACAAGTATTGGTACATTTCTTATCAGACCAGCTCTTACAGCGGCGCGCCGTTGGAGCAGGCAGAAGCCCTTTGGAATGATATCGGTTCCTGCATGAGCCAGGAAGATCAGCAGGAGTTTGAAAATCTGTTCAAAAATAACTACATCGGCTATGTTCTCAAGGTAGAGAGCAGCGGCGGCCACCTTGATGGTATCTATAAGGTAGACCCTGCCTATGCCACCGAGGTATATGTGGATAACCATTTAGTAGCTTCTACATTTGAAGATACGGCAAAGAAGTTCGCTAATATCCCGGATATGCTCGAGACAAAGTACAATGTGACCTGGAAAGAGGACGGTGTTCAGGGTACTTATACTGAAAACGGCCGTACCTATCAGATTGTATTGAATGAAGAAAAGAGCACCGATTATGCTTCGGATGGCACGATTTCTTATGCAGAACAGACGACCAAGTTCTACGTGGCCAGCTTCTACTATGATGTGGAGGATATTACCCCGACTACCGCTTCCTTCACCCTGAAAAAGGTCGACAGCGCGGACGAGGTTCTGACGCTGGAGGGCGCAGAGTTCACTATCTATACCGATAAGACCTGCTCGACTATTGCTACAAACGTTGGCAATAATGGCGTAGTCACCACTGGTGAGGATGGTACTGTTGTTGTGACTCTTCCTGTGGGGCAGACCTACTACATGAAGGAGACTGCCGCCCCTGAAGGGTATCAGCTTGACACTACAACGGCCTATGAGCTGAACACCAATCAGAATAATGTGAGCAATACCAACCTTTTGGAGAAGATTTGGTCTTGGCTTACTGGTAGTAATCAGGAGGTCACCGACTTTGCCAACGGCGTTCTTACTGTAAAGAATGTCAAGGAAGAGGAGGAAACTGCGCCCAGTAACGACATTACCCTCCAGTTGGAGAAGCGGTGGAATGACAACGAGGATGCCAACCGTCCCACTGAGGTCCAGCTGACCGTTACCGGTAAGTCTGACTCCAGCAATACCGCTACTGTGATCCTGAAAGCCGAGGATGACTGGAAGGACACTGTTACCCTGAAGTATGACGCGGCGGGCTATGACGTGACTGAGGATCTTGACGGTTATACCTATGAGGTAGCGGCAATGGCTGACGCTACTACCGTGTCTGAGTATACGGATGTCCGCAATTGTAGCAAGACCGCCTATACCTTGGGTGACACTGATTTCGTGGTGGGTAAGCTCACCCAAAAGGACGACTACGACTTCTTTGCTTGGACTGAGACTGAACTGAGCCCTGAGGAAAAAGCTGGTTTTGTGGCACTTATGGCCACCCGTGGTTACAACCAGATGACCGTGAGTAACACCATGTGGAAGTATGGGGCTCTTACCGAAAATGGGCTGACCTACGAGGGGGCCAAGGGCTGGGTCAAGCTGAACGAGAGTCCCGATGGTGTAATCACCCTGAGCTTTGAGCACAAGAACGTCTGGAATTTCTTCCGCTATGGAACTCTGACTAGCAGTCCCGCCGGGTATGTGGTTACCAATACTAAGAGCGGTGAACCCATGCCTCAGGAAGGCATGCTGCGTGTTACCAAGGTGATGGATCTGCCCGAGGGTATGGATCTGCCTGATGATTATCAGGTGACTCTGACGGTGACCGAGGATGGGAATAAGATCGGCGAGAAGACCTTCGGGTACTATCAGCTGGTGAATGGCAGTGCCAGCTTTGACATCTATGGCGTGGAGCCCGGTGATCACACCTATTATGTCAGTGAAGTGGTGCAATCCAGCGCAGTTGAGATCCCCAGTGGAAACCTGGTGATGGACGGTGTGGTGTACGAGCTGAACGCCACCGGTACCGGTTACCAGACTGCGAAGGTGACGGCCAATCAGGTGAATAAGGAACTGGTTGTGACTAACACCTACACTAAGATTGGTGAAATCATGCCTCAGGAGGGCATGCTGCGTGTTACCAAGGTGATGGATCTGCCCGAGGGTATGGATCTGCCTGATGATTATCAGGTGACTCTGACGGTGACCGAGGATGGGAATAAGATCGGCGAGAAGACCTTCGGGTACTATCAGCTGGTGAATGGCAGTGCCAGCTTTGACATCTATGGCGTGGAGCCCGGCGATCACACCTATTATGTCAGTGAAGTGGTGCAGTCCAGCGGGGTTGATGTGAACAGTGGGAACCTGGTAGTGAATGGCGTGGCGTATGAGCTGAACGCCACCGGTACCGGTTACCAGACTACGAAGGTGACGGCCAATCAGATGAACAAGGAACTGGTTGTGACCAACACCTATACCAAGAGTGAGACTCAGCCCCCCATTACCGCTCCTGCGCTGAGCATTTCCAAGACCGCCAGCGCCACCAGTGTGACGACTGGGACCAATGTGACTTATACCATTGAGGTCAAGAACACCGGTGATGCGGTCGCTGAGAATGTGCAGATCACCGATACTCTGCCTACTGGTGTGACCTATGTCTCTAGCACCGAGAATGGCAACTATGACTCTGCTGCCCGCACTGTTACCTGGAATGTGGACGATCTGGATGCTGGTGCGAGTAAGTCCGTCACCGTGACGGTCACTGCCAACGCCACTGGTACTCTGAATAACGTGGCTGCGGTGACTGCTGACGATGTTACTGAGATTAAGGACAATGCTGAAATCACTGTGACCAGCGGTGACACCGATCCCACCACGCCTCCCACTACAACCCCTGGTGGCGGCGATGATGATGACGATGACATCGACATCCCCGACGGCAACATTCCGCTGAATCCCAGCCCCGAGCCCTCTGATGAGCCCATCGACATTCCCGAGGAGACCATTCCTCTGGATCCCGGCACGGATATTCCTGAGGAGACCATTCCTCTGGACCCCGGCCCTGTGGATCCCGGTGAGCCTGAAGAGGAGATCCCTGAGGGCGAGACTCCCCTGGGTGACCTGCCTCAGACCGGCGCTGTGGCGGCTCCTGTGAATCCCGCCACTACCATGGGCCTGGTGGCTCTGGCCTTCTCCATGGCCGGCTGCGGCCTGTACTTCGCCTTTGGCCGTAAGAAAGGCGAGGAGGAGGACTAAATCCCCTGCTGAGTCCACGAAAACGCAATAAAAAGGCCGCCGCTGCATTGTGCAGCGGCGGCCTTTTTTGCCTTATTTACTTCTGGGGGTTGAACACATAGCGGTCCAGACGCTGGAATGCCTCCTCCAACAGGACCTGGGGCAGGGCCAGGTTCATGCGGATGGCGCAGGGGCCGTGGAAGGGACGGCCGTCCTGCCAGAGCACGCCCACCTCAAAACCGGCGGTGAGTAACTCGTCGATGGTTTTGCCGTGGTCGGCGCACCACTGGGTGCAGTCCAGGAAGAGCATGTAGGTGCCCTCCGGCTTGGAGACCTGCACGCCGTGGAAGTGCCTCTGAATGAAGTCGCAGGCATAGTCCACATGCTGGGTGAGAACCTCCCGCAGCTCATCCAGCCACTCGTATCCCTCCGGCTGATAGGCGCCGATGAGGGCGTGCATGCTCAGTACATTCTGGTCATTGTAGTGGCACAGGGAGGACTCCTTCTCCATCCGCTCCCGAATCCAGGAGTTGTAGATGATGTGGTAGCTCCCAACCAGGCCCGCCAGGTTGAAAGTCTTGCTGGGGGCGTAGAGGGCCACGGTGCGCATGCGGGCGTCCTCGCTCACCGACTGGGTGGGGATGTGCTGGTGGCCCAGCAGGGTCAGATCGGACCAGATCTCGTCGGAGACCACGTACACATCATACTTGCGATAGAGCTCCATGGCCTGCTCCAGCTCCCAGCGCTCCCACACGCGGCCGCAGGGGTTGTGGGGGGAGCAGAGGATGGCGGCGTGGATCTTCTCCTTGCGGAGTTTTTCCTCCATATCGGCGTAATCCATGCGCCATACCCCGTTTTCGTCCCGCTTCAGGGGGCTGTGGACGATGTGATAGCCGTTGTTGGTGAGGCTGCCGGTGAAACCGATGTAGGTGGGCGAGTGGACCAGCACCTTGTCGCCCTTGGAACAGAACACGTTGAGGGCGCTGACCACGCCGCCCAGCACACCGTTTTCATAGCCAATGCACGGGGCGGTCAGGCCGGTGACGCCGTTGCGCGTCTCCTGCCAGCGGATGATGGAGTCATAGTACTCCTGACGGGTTCGGAAATAGCCGAAGGCCGGATGCTCTGCCCGGCGGATGATGGCCTGGGGGACGGTGGGGACGGTGGCGAAGTTCATATCGGCCACCCACATGGGGATGGGCGTAAAGCCCTCCCGGATGGCAACGGCGTTGGTGCCCATTGCGGCCTGCGGGTCCAGAGCAATGGCGTCCTTGCCCACGCGGTCCAAAACACTGGTAAAATCGTACTTCATAACAGCAGCCTCCTCGGTACAGTGTAAGGTTTAAAGTCAATCAGCATTTATTATAACGCGCCCAAACGCTGCCGAAAAGCCCCGAAAAGTGGGTTTTTACCGTCTCCCAGCAGTTGCCCAGCCTGCGGAGCTGTGCTATGATAATGCGTATTGAGCACAAGACAGGGAAGGGAGGGAGTTTTATGCCGCAGATCTGGTGTCAACCGGTCTATTTTTTCATTCTCTGCTTGGGAATCTACTATATCGCCCGGGTGCAGCTCATCTTCAGCGAGGCCTGGGACCGCCGGGGACTGGAGGCCTTTTTTGAGGAGCTTTGCACCCCGGCGCTGCGCCGGGATATTCTCCGCAGCTTACAGCGTGCGGTGTTTGGGGATATCTCTCTCTTCTCCTGGCTGATGATGCTGGCCATGCTGCACCAGGGGGGCGCTGGATGCCTGTTCTGGTACGCGGTGTGCATGCTGTTGTGGCTCCATCCGCTGGAGGGCCTGGCGGCGCTGTGGGACTACTACCGCGCTCCCGGAGAGGAACAGCTGGACCTGGGCATTCTGCTGCGACGGATACGCCGGCGGAAGGGGGCGGTGCCCCGGCCGTGGGCGGCGCAAGGCCTGCATCTGCTTCAAATGCTTTTTCTGGCCTGCCTCCTTCTGCCATGGAGCGGTACCGCCGGCGATCTGGCGGGATGGGTGCCGTCCGGGCTGGGGGTGGTGCTAGCAGTGTCCGGATCGGCCTGGGTGGTGTGCCGCCTGGGGGGAGAGCGTCTGCGCCGGTGGGTATCCGCGGCATTTATGGCCTTTTTGGTTCTGGCGCTGCTGAGGAATCTCGCCAATCTCATCCCCGCCATTACCTTGGTGGTGCAAGACGCCTTCCAGCTCAACCGCTTTCTCTTCGCCCTGTCCGGCGCCGGACTGGAGGCGGCGGTGCGCAGCGGTGTGCAGATGGGTACCGGCTCCTTTCTGCTTCAGGGGGCAGCGGCCCGGGCGGAGGAGCCCCACTTTCCCCATCCCGCCTTCGCCGGAATTTACGCCTGGCTGCGGGGGATGTGCCAGCTGGTGCTCCAGCTCACTGTGGGGGTGCTGTTTCTCTGCGGAGAGATCGTGCCCCAGGATAACCAATGGATCGGGATGGGGCTGTGGGGCTTTTTCTGCCTCTTTGGGCTGGAATTTGCCTTCCGCAATCTACGCGGGCTGTTTCGGGCCGGAAAGTGCCGGGAGGCGCTGTGCTGCTTGGCGGCGGTGGCAGTGCTGGCCGTGGCAGATGCGCTGGGAGGGAGCCATTTGCTCCCCCTGGTCACCTGGAGTGTGCTGTGGCTCATGGTGCTGGGGACGGCGGGGGTATTGATGATGGACGGAAGTTGGTACTTTGCCCTGATGGAGCAGTACCGGGACGTGTATCTCTGGCATATCACGCCCCACCCGCGGATCTCCTCCCACGACCAGAGCGGATAACTATGGGAAATTTCACGTAATTAAAAAATAATTTTCAGACATTTATCGACTATAATACACTAAAGTGTTACCATTTTTAAGATTGGGACGCCCGATGGCCTGCATGGTGGTTAAAACGGCAGGGTTTTCCCGTCGGAAAGGAGACAGTATGCTCAAATATCTGCTGAAACGGATCCTGTCCGCTTTGGTCACAATCTTCTTCATCATCACCATCACGTTCTTTCTGATGAAGGCCATTCCCGGCGATCCCTTCGCGGCGGAAAAGATGCCCAATGCGGAGATCCGCGCGGCCATGATGGCCAAATACGGCCTGGACCAGCCGGTCTGGAAGCAATATCTCATCTATCTGAACAATTTTATCCATGGGGACTTCGGTGTGTCCTACACCAAGGCCGGTATGACCGTCAATCAGGTCATCGGGGACGGCTTCCCCTACTCTCTGGCCATCGGCGTCTACGCCTCGCTGCTGGTGGTGTTCGCCGGTATCGGCTTCGGTGTGGTGTGTGCCTTGCGGCAGAATAAATTCATTGACCGCTTCTTCATGGTCCTGGCCACGCTGGGCTCCACCATTCCCAGTTTTGTTCTGGCCACTGGTTTCCTTTTCCTTTTCAGCAAGACGTTGGGCCTGGTGCCCGCCTTCGGCGTGGACACCCTCTCGGGCTACATCGGGCCGGTGATCGTCATCGGCGCCTTCCCCCTGTCCTTCATCACCCGTCTGACCCGGACGAGCCTGGTGGAGGTACAGCAGCAGGACTACATCCGCACCGCCCGGAGCAAGGGCATCTCAGAGTTTAAGGTAGTGTGCAAGCACGGCCTGCGCAATGCCCTGCTGCCGGTGGTGACCTACATCGGGCCCATGGTGGCCTCCATCGTCACCGGCTCCTTCGTCATTGAGAAGGTGTTCGGCATCCCCGGCGTGGGCAGCCTCTTCACCAACAGCATCATCAACCGGGACTATCCCCTGATCATGGGCATTACGGTGTTTTTTGCCGTCATGCTGGTGATCGCGGTGCTGATCGTGGACTTTATCTACATGCTCATTGACCCGAGAATCAAGCTGGAGTGAGGAGAAACGCATGAACAAGAACAACACGGAACTCCGCTGGCAGCCTGCCGACCGGGACGCGCTGGCCTCCGAGGCCATCGCCGGCCCCAGCCTGACCTATTGGCAGGACTGCTGGCAGCGCCTGCGCCGGAACAAGACGGCCCTGCTCTCCTTTGTGGTGGTGCTGGTGGTGGTGTTTTCCGCCATTTTCGTCCCCCTGTTTTGGCCCTACTCCTATGAGGAGCAGGAGCTGATGTACGCCAATATCCCCCCGGAGCTGGAGATTTACGACCTGGGCGGGGGCAACTACGTCTACATCACCAACGAGTATAAGTGCATCGTCACCGACGACAAGGGCCACCTGCTGGGGGCCGGCAATCTGGTGGACGAGGACATGTCCAACCGCTACTACACCTATGAGGTGGGCGGCCGGGAGCTGACCGTGGATTACGGCGTATACTTCCGGGCCAAGACCGAGTACATGGAGCAGGAGGCTCTTCACCGGGACGGCAGCGACGTGGTCGTGGCCGACGTGGACTACCTCAAAGAGTACTTCGGAGACGACGCCCCCGAGACCGTCTCCGTCCGGGAGGCTGAGCACATCCTGGAGGATAAGATGGAGCGCTTCCACGTGCTCTATGACGGTGAGCAGATCAGCCCCTTCAAGACGGTTCTGAACAAGACTTACATCTGGGGCACCGACTCCCTGGGCCGGGACCTCTTCATCCGCGTGGTGTACGGCGCCCGCGTGTCCCTGCTGGTGGGCGTGGTGGCCGCGCTGGTGAACTTCGTGGTGGGCGTGCTGTACGGCGGCATCGCCGGCTACTTCGGCGGCACGGTGGATAACGTGATGATGCGTATCGTGGATACCATCAGCTCCATCCCCATGATGCTGTACGTGATTTTGCTGATGGTGGTCATGGGCTCCGGCCTTCACTCCATCATCCTGGCCATGGGCCTTACCTACTGGGTGGGCATGGTGCGTATCGTGCGCTCTCAGGTGCTGAGCATGCGGGAGCAGGAGTTCGTCTCCGCCGCCATCCTGCTGGGCGTCCCCACCCGGAAGATCCTCACCCGGCACCTCATCCCCAATGCCATGGGCCCCATCATGGTGGCCATCACCATGCAGATCCCCAGCGCCATGTTCACCGAGGCGTTTTTGAGCTTCATCGGACTGGGCGTGTCCAAGCCCCAGGCCTCCTGGGGCGCGCTGGCCAACGCCGCGCTGCCCAGCCTGTACACCAACCCCTATCAGCTCTTCTACCCCGCTCTGGTAATGAGCGTTACTATTCTGGCGCTGAACCTGTTCAGCGACGGCCTGCGGGATTCCCTGGACCCGAGACTGAGAAAGTGAGTTCTGCCCTATGTCAAGACGTTTACTTTCGGTTCGAAATCTGAAGACTTCCTTCTTCACCCACGTGGGCGAGGTGCAGGCAGTGCGCGGCATCGACTTTGACGTGAACCAGGGCCAGGTGCTGGGCATCGTGGGCGAGAGCGGCAGCGGCAAAAGTGTCACCAGCCTCTCCATCATGGGCCTTCTCCAGCACCCCGGTCGGGTGGTGGACGGGGAGATCCTCTTCCAGGGGGAGGACATCCTCTCCTACAACAAGCGCCAGATGCGCAAGGTCCGCGGCAAAGAGATCGCTATGGTGTTTCAGGACCCCATGACCTCCCTCAACCCGGTGTACACCGTGGGCAACCAGATCATGGAGATGATCCTGGAGCACGAGAACATGACCCGGGCCCAGGCCAAGGAGCGGGCCATCGAGATGCTCCGCCTGGTGGGTATCCCCTCCCCGGAGAAGCGCATCCACAACTACCCCCACGAGTTCTCCGGCGGCATGCGCCAGCGCGCCATGATCGCCATGGCCCTGGCCTGCAATCCCAAGCTCCTCATCGCCGACGAGCCTACCACCGCCCTCGATGTGACCATCCAGGCCCAGATCCTGAATCTCATCAAGGACCTGAACCGCAAGCTGGACATGACCACCATCCTCATCACCCATGACCTGGGCGTGGTGGCCACGCTGTGCGACAAGGTGGTGGTGATGTACGGCGGTCTCATCATGGAGGACGGCTCGGCGGAGGATATCTTCTACCACCCCCAGCACCCCTACACCATGGGCCTCATCGACTCCATCCCCCGGGTGAGCGGCGGCGAGAAGCAGCGCCTCAAGCCCATTCCCGGCACCCCGCCCAACCTGATCAATCCCCCGAAGGGCTGTCCCTTCAGCGCCCGGTGCCCCTACTGCATGAACGTGTGTACCCAGGAGACGCCGCCCTACTTCCAGGACGGCACCCACCGGACTATGTGCTGGCTCCTCCACGACGAGGCGCCGGAGCATCCGGACTATGAAAAGCGGAAGGGAGGGACCCGGCGTGCCGACGGATAAGCTGATCGAGCTGGACGGCCTGACCAAGTATTTTTATAAGCCCATGGGCCTGCTGGGCCGGAAGAAACAGGTCATCCAGTCGGTGGACCATGTGAGCTTCCACATCCTCCGCCACGAGACCTTCGGCCTGGTGGGCGAGTCGGGCTGCGGCAAGACCACCATCGGGCGGACCATCACCCGCCTCTACGAGCCCACCGACGGAAAGATCCTCTACGACGGCACCGACATCAGCCACCTGAAGGGGCAGGAGCTTCTCCCCTTCCGCAAGCGCATCCAGATGATTTTCCAGGACCCCTACGCCTCCCTGGACTCCCGCATGACCGTCATGGACATCATCCGGGAGGCGCTGGACCTCCACGACGGCCTCCACACCAAGGAGGAGCGCAACCAGCGGGTCTATGAGCTGCTGGAC
>DYBS01000038.1 GCA_019418525.1 Clostridiales bacterium | reverse complement strand
GGTTGGCGTTGCGGCCCTGGAACTTCTGCTTGCCGGCCTGCATCTGCTTGGTCTTGCCGGCGGCCAGGTCCTCCAGGCGCTCGTCGTATTTCTCCAGGTTGACGTTACCGGCCTTGCGGGTGTCCACGATCTTCTTCTCAGGCACCCGGCTGCCGGGCCGGTTCCCGGCGGCGGGCTGGGCGCTGTTGTTCCCCTTCTGGCCCTGAGCCTGCTGCTGAGCGGGGCGGGCGGGGGCGTTGCTGCCCTTCTGGTTCTTGCCGCCGTTGTTGTTCTGGCTGTTCTTGGGACCCTGCTGAGCCTGAGGCGCGGCGGGCTTGGCACTGGCCGCGGGCTTGGGCTCGTGGTACACATCGGCATAGATGCTCTCGATGCTATCCACCTGGTTGTGCTGGGTCAGATACTCAAAGATCACCGACAGCTCACTGTCACCCAGGACCTGCATATGGTTCTTGGGCGTGCTGGCATACTGGGTGAGGATATCCGCGATCTCCTTGGAATTGCGGCCAAAGTCCTTGGCCACCTCATGCACTCGATACTTATTGTTCAGCAAATAAAGCCACCTCCACGTCGGGACTTGTACCAACGAGAAAACGCAAAGGGCCTTTGCGCTTTCTGATTGGAACAAGTCCTCTGTCTCTGTTCTTTACCTTCCACGGACCGTCTATCCATCCTGATGCGGTGCGGTCCGGTCCGGACGGCGTCTGCGTCCGGGCTGCCCCTCCTTGGGCGGCGGCGCCCAGGGTTTGCGCTGGGCGGCGGCGCGTGCCTTGGCACGGGTCCGCTTCTTCTTTTGGCGCACAAGCGCCCGGCTGGCCCGCTCCCGGAGGGTCTGGGCCACCTCGCCGTAGGTCTCTTCATCCATCCGGGCCAGCCCCCCGGCCACCGCACCCGCCAGTCCCATATCGGTGACGGCCAGCAGGGCGCAGGCCTTCCGGCCCAGGGCGTTCCCCAGCTCCTCCTTGGAGAAGGGGATGGTGAGGCAGGGCACCCGAATCCCCTGGGCGCTGCGCTCTCCCCGGTCCCGGGTGTTCTCCGCGGCGTCGGCGGCCACCATCAAAAGCCGGGCGGTGCGGCGGGAGACCGCGTCGGCCACGGCGTCCTCTCCCACGGCCAGGTTGCCCCCTTTCCGGGCCAGCCCCAGCAGGTGCAGCACGCTATTCATCGCTGCCCTCCTCCATCTGGACCGTCAGAGCGTCATAGACCTCGTCGGGGATGGGGGCGGAAAAGGCCCGCTCCAATGCCCGCGTCTTTCGGGCGCGGGCCAGGCACTGGGCGTTGGGGCAGAGATAGGCCCCCCGGCCCGGCTTCTTCCCCTTGAAATCCAGGGAGATCTCCCCCTCCGGGCTCTTCACCACCCGGATAAGCTCCTTTTTCGGCTTCATCTCCCGGCAGCCCAGACACTGGCGCATGGGGATCTTTTTGGGCATTTTACTCGCCTCCTTCTGCGAGCCTTGCGGGCGGCCGGAGCCGCCCGCCGTCAGGACTTATTCCTCAGTCTCCGGAGCGGCGCTCTCCTCCGCGTCCGTGTCCACATCCACGTCCAGATCCTCGTCCTCCAGCAGAACATCGTCTTCCCCGCTCTCCTCCTCCACGGGGGCGCTCTCGGGCTTGATGTCGATCTTATAGCCGGTGAGCTTGGCGGCCAGGCGGGCGTTCTGGCCCTCCTTGCCGATGGCCAGGGACAGCTGGTCGTCGGGGACCACCACGCGGCAGCTCTTGCCCTCCTCCAGCGTGGTGACGCTGATGACATCGGCGGGGGACAGGGCAGCGGCGATGTACGCGGCGGGGTCCTCGCTGTACTTAATGATATCCACCTTCTCGCCGTCCAGCTCCTCCACGATGTTGTTCACACGCTGGCCGCGGGGGCCCACACAGGCGCCGATGGCGTCCACATCGGGGTCGGCGGACCAGACGGCCAGCTTGGTGCGGGAGCCGGCCTCCCGGGCGATGGACTTCACTTCCACGGTGCCGTCGTAGATCTCGGGCACTTCCAGCTCAAAGAGGCGCTTCACGAGGCCCGGGTGCGTGCGGGACACCAGCACCTGGGGGCCCTTGGTGGAGCGGCGGACTTCCACCACATACACCTTCAGGCGCATGCCCTCGGTGTAGGTCTCGCCCTTGACCTGCTCACCGGCGGCCAGATAGGCGTCGGTGCTCTCTCCGCCGGAGCCGATGCGCAGGCTGGCGGCGCCGGAGCGGGGATCGATGCGGGTGACGATGCCGGTGAGGATCTCGTGCTCTTTGGAGGAGAACTCATCGTACACCATGCCGCGCTCGGCCTCCCGCATGCCCTGGATAATGACCTGGCGGGCGGTCTGGGCGGCGATGCGGCCGAAGTTGCGGGGCTTGATCTCGATGCGCAGCACATCGCCCAGCTGGGCCCGGGGCAGGGTCTGCCGGGCCTCCTCCAGGCTCATCTCGGTGCAGGGATTGTCCACGGTCTCCACCACGTCCTTCTTGACGAACATGCGCACCGTGCCCATGGCCTCGTTGGCCTCCACCGTCACATTATCCCCCACGCTCTCGTGATCCCGCTTGTAGGCGGAGATCAGGGCCTGAGTGATCTTCTCGATCATGTAGGCCTTAGGGATGCCCTTTTCCTTCTCGATGAGCCCAATGGCGGTAAAGAACTCCGCCCCGTCCAGCTCGTTGCTCTTCTGCGCTTTGGCTTTTTTCTTCGGCATAATCGTTCTCCTTATCCTCAACACGGGCGGGGCGGCCCCGCCCCCACAAACTTAAAACCGGACGTACAGCCGGGTCTGAGCCACATCCTTCTTGGGGAAGGTCTTGCTCCCCTGGTCCGTCTCAATGGTCACATCGCCGTTTTCGTAGCTCTGGAGTACGCCCACGTGGTCCTTTCGGCCGTCCACCGGGCGGTAGAGGCGCACCTCCACCTCGCTGCCCACATAAGCCGCAAAGTGCTCCGGCTTGCGCAGCACCCGGTCGATGCCCGCCGAGCCCACCTCCAGGGTATAGCTTCCCTCAATGGGGTCGGCCTCATCCAGCGCGTCGGACAGGGGGCGGGACACTGCCTCACAGTCGTCAATGGACACGCCGCCCTCCTTGTCAATAAAGACCCGGAGGTACCAGGTGCCGGCCTCTTTCACATACTCCACATCCCACAGGCGGCAGCCCTGCGCCTGGACGATGGGGGCGGCCAGAGCGGTCACGGTATCGGTCACTTTTGCCATGGGTAGCCCTCCCAGTTTGGTGCGTCCAGAAATTTCCACACCCGATTTTTTTCAAAAAGAAGAGCGGGGCGGACCCCACTCTAACCATACCACTACTACTATCATGTATTACTATACCACAATTGCTCCACCAGCGCAAGACTTTTTGCCCCCTTCTGTCCGCCACAGAGGCAAAAACAGTGGGCTTTTTCCCCCTGTTTTCTTGTTCACGTTGACATAAGGCAAGTTTTTGTTAGAATAGGAAGTGCAAACCGACAGGAGGTATCGTCTTATGACCCAACGCAACCAAGCCGCCGCCGTCCTCCACGAGGTCCAGAAGGCCGTGGTGGGCAAGGACGAGGTGCTGGCCAAGGTCCTGCTGACCATTCTGGCCCGGGGCCATATCCTGCTGGAGGACATCCCCGGTGTGGGCAAGACCACGCTGGCCCTGGCCTTCTCCCGGGCTCTCTCGCTGAGCTACCGCCGGGTGCAGTTCACTCCCGACGTGATGCCCTCGGATCTGACGGGCTTTTCCCTCTACAACAAATCCGCCGGGCGGATGGAGTACCAGCCCGGCGCCCTTTTGTGCAACCTCTTCCTGGCTGACGAGCTCAATCGGGCCACCAGCCGCACCCAGTCCGCCCTGCTGGAGGCCATGGAGGAGGGGCAGGTGACGGTGGACGGGGTGACTCACCCGGTGCCCCAGCCCTTCCTGGTCATCGCCACCCAGAACCCCACCGGCGCCTCGGGCACCCAGCCCCTGCCCGACTCCCAGCTGGACCGCTTCATGGTCCGCCTGTCCCTGGGCTACCCGGCCCGAGAGGCGGAGGTGGAGCTTCTCCGGCGCAAGCAGCAGGGCAACCCCCTCCAGCGCGTAGAGGCGGTGGTGACCTTGGACGAGCTGGAGCTTATGCGGCAGGCGGTGGACGCCGTCCACATCAGCGACGCAGTGTGCGAGTATCTGGTGGCCCTCATCTCCGCCACCCGCAGCCATCCCCTCATCGTCCAGGGGGCCAGCCCCCGGGCCACCCTGGCCCTGGCCGCCATGAGCCGCGCCATGGCCTTCTTCCAGGGGAGGGATTATGTCATTCCCGAGGATGTGGCCCTGGTGCTTCCGGACACCCTGGCCCACCGGCTGGTCCTCTCCCCGCGGGTGGAGAGCGAGGGGCTGCGCCACCCGCTGGAGGCGGTACTCCAGGCGGTGCCCGCCCCCCAGATCCGGTAAGCGCCGTGATCGGCCGCCGGTTTCTCTACGCGCTGGCCCTGGCGGGGGCGGCGCTGTTCTTTCTCTTTTTTGAGGCCTGGCCCGCCCTCTTTTTCCTGGTCCTGGTCCTGGCGCTACCGGTGCTCTCCCTGGCACTGAGCCTCCCGCCGGCCCGCCGCCTGCGCCCGGAGCTGCTCCCCCCCAGGGGACCCGTGGTGCGTGGGAGTCAGGCAGCCCTCACCCTCCGGCTGGAGCCCGCTCGGGGCCTGCCGGTGGGGCAGCTCACCGGGAAGCTGACCGTGCGCAACGCCCTCACCGGGGAGAAGTGGACCCGGTCCATCCGTCTGCGCTGTGACGGCTCCCCTCTGGAGGTCCCCTTCCCCCTGCCCACCAGCCACTGCGGGATGCTCTCCTTCCGGGTGGAGCGCCTGCGGGCGCTGGATCTGCTGGGCCTTTTCGCCCTCCCCCTGCCGGTGTCCGCTCTGGAGGGAGAGGTGCCGGTGCTGCCCAGGAGCCGGGAGGCCGGCCCCATCCCGCCGGTGCTGGGCAACCCGGGCCGCTCCCTGGGTCTCAAGCCCAAGCCCGGCGGCGGCCCCGCCGAGGACTACGACCTGCGGGACTACCGCCCCGGGGACCCCATGCGCACCGTCCACTGGAAGCTCTCCTCCAAGCGGGACGAGCTGGTGGTGCGGGAGATGCTGGAGCCCCGCCGGGCGGCGCTGGTGCTCACCATCGACCACTTCGGCACCCCGGAGGAGCTGGACGGGGCACTGGACCGGCTCCAGGCCCTGTCCCTGGCTCTGCTGGGCCGGGAGGAGGGGCACCTCATCGCCTGGGTCCACCCAGTGAGCGGCACGCCCGCCCTCTGCCCGGTGGAGAACCGCGCCGGGCTGGAGCGCGCCCTGGACCACTTCTTGCGGGAGGAGGCCACCCGCACCGGCCGCTCGGCCCTGGATTCTCCGCTCGCTGTGCCGGAAAGTGACGGCCCGCCCCGCACCTTCCACGTCACCGCCCATCTGTGGGGAGAGGAGGAAGCGCAATGAAACACCGCCTTCGCTCTGTCCTCCCCGGCTACGGGGTGGATGTGCTGCTGATGCTCGCCCTGATGTGGGGCGGCCTGGGCTCCTTTTCCAGCACCTTCGGCCTGAGCTGTGACCCGGTGCGCTTCGGCCTGGGGCTGGCGCTCCTGTGCCTGGTTCTCCCCGCTGTGTACCGCCTGCCCTTTCCCTGGTCCCCTCTCCTTCCCCTGGCGCTGCTGTGCCCGCTGGGCCTGCTGGCCTGGCACATCTGGGACGCCCTGCTCCCCGCCTGGGCGGCAGTGCAGTGCGCGGTGGTGAACACCTACGCCCAGGTCTTTCCCCAGCTCCCCACCATCTTCCCGGTGATGGAGCTGTCGGAACAGGGCTGGACCGACGCCCTCACCCTGGGCGCCCTCTTCTTCGCCCTGCTTTGGGGCCTGCTGCTGGGGTGGGCAGTGTGCTCCGTGCGCTCCTTCTGGCTCTCCCTGCTCCTCACCGCCCCCGCTCTGGTGCCCGGACTGCTCATCGCCCGGACACCGGGTATTTCGCCCTTTCTCGCTCTGCTGTGGGGCTGGTCGGTGTTGCTCTTTCTGCGGCTGACCCCCCGAAAGGGCCGGGGCCGAACCCGCCTGGCCGGGCGGGTCATGCCCGCGGCGGCGGTGCTGCTGGCTCTGTGCGCTGCTCTGCTCCCCTGGCGGAACTACCAGTTCCCCGCCTTGGCCCGCACCGCCCGGCGGGAGCTGATCGCAAACGCCACCTCCCTGTCCCTCCGGCTGGGCCTGGATGAGCTGGGGGGTGGTCGCCTCGTCTCCGCCGGGTCCTCCGCCCAGGTGGATCTGAGCCGCGGCCCCCTCTCCTACAACGGCCAGACCGCGCTGCGGGTGGAGAGTGAGTGGACCGGCCACCTGTACCTGCGGGGCCACAGCGCCGCTCTCTATGAGGACAACCAGTGGGAGCCCCTGCCGGAGAGCGTCTATGAGGGCCTTATCGAAAACGGTACCCTGCTGCCCTGGGACTCCGGTCTGAGCGCCCTGGACCTCCCCGCCCAGTCCAACGATTCCCCCTACTACGCCATCACGGTGGAAAACCGCTCCGCCCCCGGCGGGTGCGTCTACTTCCCCTATCAGATTCTGACCAGACCCAGCGAACTGCGGGGCGCCGCCTTTGTGGGAGACTCCTACCTGGGCCGGGAGCAGTTCGTGAACCGGCACACCGTTTATTTCCGCCCCGACGCCCTGAATCTGGAGGAGGTGGAGGGGCTCTCCGGCACCGCGGCGGGGGCCGAGGCCTTTTACGCCGACTTCGTCAATGACCACTACCTCCAGCTGCCCGAAGGCATGGCCCAGGCCCTGCGCCGCCACACCAGCGTCATCGAGCGGCGGATGGATTACTCCACCGTCCGGGACTCCTCCCACGTCCGTCTGATGCAGGCCGAAACGGTGGCCGAGTACCTGGCGGGCATCGCGGTCTATGACGCCAATGCCCCCGCCGTCCCCGAGGGGGAGGACTATGTGCTCTACTTCCTCAACGAGAGCCAGTCGGGCTACTGTATGCACTTCGCCTCCGCTGGGGTATTGCTGCTGCGGGCCCTGGGCATTCCCGCCCGGTACGTCAGCGGCTATATCGCCGACGTCACCGCCGGTCAGGCGGTAAACATCCCCGACCGGAACGCCCACTCCTGGGTGGAGATCTACCTGGACGGGTACGGCTGGTACCCCGTGGAGATGACCCCGGGCTACACCCCCCAGCAGGCCGGTGAAGACGAGGACCCGGCAGAGCCCACCCCCACGCCGGAGCCCACTTCCTCCGCCGCACCCTCGGCCGTACCCACCGCTTCGGCGGCCCACACCGCCGCACCCACATCCACACCAAAGCCCGGTACGGTGGAAAACTCCAGGTCCCAGAGTCCCCTGCCCTTTGTGCTCCTGGGCGTAGCCGTGCTGCTCGCCCTCTTCCTGCTGCGGCCCCGTCTGGCGGACCGCTGGTGGCGTCGGAAGCTGCGCACCTTACCTCCCGACCGGGCGGCTGTGTACGCCTACCGGTACAGCCGCCGCCTGGAGCGCTGGGGCGCTCCAGTGCCGGAGGTGGTGCTGGAACAGGCCCGCCGCGCTGCCTTTGGCCGTACCGGCCCCGGCGAGGACGAGCGGGAGGCCCTGCTCTCCGCTCTGGCAGGACAGCGGAACGTTCTCTGCCAGTCCCTCCCCCGGTGGAAACGGCTGGTGCTGCGGTATGTTCTGGCCCTTCTGTAAATGGGCAGGTTTGTCGGATTTTTTCCCTTCCAGCCGTTGCCTTTTCTCCAGAGAGTGGTTATAATGATTCCGCACTTCAAATCCAGAGTGAAAAGAGGATTTTTATGGAATTCCGTGCCAACGACGGAAAAAACGTCGAGATACAGGCCATGGGCCGTACCTGGGCCCGTCACGCCATCCAGACCCACTTCGTCACCGTGGGCGAGAGCTATATTGACCTGATGGAGCGCTATGTGAAGCCGGTCTACCAGGAGGGCGATATCCTCTCCATGAGCGAGAAGGTGATCGCCATCTGCCAGAAGCGTGTGGTCACTGAGGAGGAGCTGAAGCCCGGCTTCTGGGCCAAGGTGCTCTCCCGCTTCGTCCACCAGACCTCCGCCGGCCCCGGCATGGGCCTGCCCATCAAGATGCAGTTCGCCATCAACGTCTGCGGCCTGCCCAAGATCCTTTGGGCCGCCTTCCGGGCCGCCATCGACAAGCTCCGCGGCGTCCACGGCACCTTCTACCGTATCGCGGGCCTGGAGGTCTCCGGCCTGGACGGCTTCTACGGCGAGGACATCCCTGAGTACGAGCACATGGGCGTGCGCATTCCGGAGAATCCCTCCGGCGTGTGCGACGAAATCTATGAAAAGACCGGCATCGTCTCCATGATCGTGGACGCCAACGACCTGAACGTGGAGATGCTGGGCCACTGCTCCCAGCTCAAGGAGAGCGACGAGGAGCTGCTGGACCTCATCCGGGACAACCCCGCCGGTCAGGACCGCCAGCTCACCCCCTTCGTTCTCATCCGCCCCATCCAGAAGTAATCGCAAAAAGGCCGCCCGGCATATGCCGGGCGGCCTTTTCTTATCTTTGATTTACTTGCTCAGACGCTGCGCGATGACCCGCGCCACCTTCACGCCGGAGGCGCCCGCCTGGGCGAGGCCTCTGGTCACGCCAGCACCGTCGCCGATGGCGAAGAAGCCGGGCAGGGCGGTCTCCAGCTCGCCGGACAGGGCCAGGCGGGAGGAGTAGAACTTCACCTCCGCGCCGTACAGGAGGGTGTCGTAGTTGGCGGTACCGGGGGCAATCTTGTCCAGCTGGTAGATCATCTCGATGATGTCGTCCAGCTGCCGCTTGGGCAGAGCCAGGGACAGGTCGCCGGGCACGGCGGCAGTCAGCGTGGGCCGCACGAAGGACTTGCTCAGCCGGTGCTCGTTGGTGCGGATGCCCGCCACCAGGTCGCCAAAGCGCTGCACCAGCACACCGCCGGCCAGCATGTTGCTCAGGGAGGCGATGTGCTTGCCGTAGCGGTAGGGCTCGTTAAAGGGCTGCGTGAAGCGGTTGGACACCAGAAGGGCGAAGTTGGTGTTCTCACTGCGGAGGGCCGGGTCGGAGTAGGAGTGGCCGTTCACCGTATTGATGCCCTCCACGTTCTCCGCCACCACGTGGCCGTAGGGGTTCATACAGAAGGTGCGCACCGGGTCGCCGTACTGCTTGGTGCGGTAGACCAGCTTGGACTCATAGACCACGTCGGTGATGTGCTCAAACACGGTGGCGGGCAGCTCCACCCGCACGCCGATGTCCACCTGGTTGTTGATGAGCTCCAGGCCCAGGCCCTTGCACTGGTTGGCAAACCACTCCGCGCCGGAGCGGCCGGGGGCGGCAATGAGCCAGGTGCAGTCCACCTGATCCCCCTTGTCGGTGGTCAGGCGGTAGCCCTCCTCCCCCAGGTCCTCGATGGTGGTGACGGCGGTGTGGAAGCGGTACTCGGCGTACTCCTTCACCGTCTCATAGATGCTCTGGAGAATTTTTAGGTTGTTCTCGGTCCCCAGGTGCTTGCACCGGGCCTGGAGCAGGTGCAGGTCGTGCTGGAGGGCCTGCTTCTCCAGAGCCTTGGCCGCGGGGGTGGAGGTGGAGTAGACCTCGGTGGTGGCCCCGTGGTGGACGTTGATGGAGTCCACATAGTCAATGAGCTCCATGACCTCCCGGGCTTCCATGAAGTCGGTGAGCCAGCCGCCAAAGGCGGTGGTGAAGTTGTACTTGCCATCGGAGAAGGCACCGGCGCCGCCAAAGCCGCACATGGTGTCGCAGATCTTGCAGTTGATGCACTCCTTGACCTTGCCGGCCACGATGGGGCAGCTGCGGTGGTAGATGTCGGCGCCCTGATCCAGCGTGACGACCTTCAGGTCGGGACACAGGCGCATCAGCTCATATGCGGCGAAAATACCGGCCTCGCCGCAGCCGATGATGGCTACATCGTATCTCGTATTCATGTGCGTTCGTTCCCTTTTCTCATATATTTGGAGAGATTCAGAACCTCTCCCACATATTTTCAGTATACCAAAAAGTTTTGCATTTGACAACGCATCTTCCCCCTGCCCGCCGGAAAATTTCTTCCTCAGGCGGTGAAGATCTCCTCCGGCAGGGTGCGCTGGGCACCGTAGATGGAGCCGCCGCCGCTGCACACATAGGCCAGAGCGCACACCGGGAAAAAGAGGGGCAGGGCACTGTACCCGAACACCTCGCAGCCGATGAGGATGGGGGCCAGCAGGGTGTTGGTGGCCCCGCCGAACACGGCGGCGTAGCCCAGAGCGGCGCACCACGCCCCGGGGAGGCCCAGCATCGGCCCCGCCACAGCGCCCATGGAGGCCCCAATGGAGAAGAGCGGCGTCACCTCGCCGCCCTGGAACCCGGCGGCCAGGGTGACCACGGTAAAGAGGAATTTCAGCGCCCAGTCCCAGGTGAATACCACTCCCCCGCCGGTGGCCAGACTGATGAGATTGGTGCCCAGGCCCGCATAGCGCCCCTGTCCCAGCAGGAAGAGGAAAACGGCTAGCACCGCCCCCACCCCCGCAGCCCGCACCACCGGCTTGGGAATTTTCTTGCCCAGAGCACCTTTCGCCCAGGCGAGGACCCTGGCGAAGGCCCCGCCCACCAGACCGAAGAGCACCCCGCACAGGAGCAGCGCGCACCAGTTCTTCCCGTCCGGCGCAAAGGGGGCAAGCTCTACGGTGAACTTCTCCAGCCCCAGGGCCCCCGACACCGCCGAGGCGGTGTAGGAGCCCACCAGAGCTGGCAGCAGAGCCCTGAGGTCCAGCGCCCCGGCGGTACCCACCTCCAGGGCGAAGCAGGCGGCGGCCAGCGGGGTGCGGAAGAGCCCGCCGAAGCCGGCGGCCATACCGGTGACCAGGTAGAGCCGGTGGTGCTGCCGGTCCAGGCGGCGGCCAATGCCGTGGCCCACAGTGGCACCGATCTGGACGGCCACACCCTCACGGCCGGCGCTGCCGCCGGTGAGGTGGGTGAGCCAGGTGCCCCCCAGGATGAGGGGGATGAGTTTTAAGGGGATGACCTCCTCCTCTCCCCGCCCTGCGGCAAAGACCAGGCCCATGCCTTTGCCGCAGGGGCCGCCCCAGCGGCGGTAGGCCCAGGCGATGACCGCTCCCGCCAGGGGGAGCCCCACCACCAGGGGGACGAAGTGGGCATCCCGCACGTCACCAATGGCCAGCAGCACCCGGCCGAAGAGGGCGTCCACCGCCCCCACCAACACGCCGATCACCACTGCCGCCAACAGGGGCAGGACTCCCCCGCGCAGCTTCTCCTTCCAATTCTCCATATTCGTTCCTCCTCAAAAAAGGCTGATGGCCCCTGTGTCACCACAGAAGTCATCAGCCCAAAAAGGCGGTTTTGCCCCGAGGGGCGCGGGAGCACCTCATTCCCGCGATTTACTTTTTGTTCTCCCGGCACAGGCGGCGGAAGGCAATGGGCTCCCGGGCCGCAAAGACCCGCTTCTCCCCGCTGCGGGGGTCGATGAGCTCCAGTCGGTGGGCGTGGAGGCACAGCCGCCCCAGCGGGCGGGTCTTGGCCCCGTACTGCCTATCCCCGGCGATGGGGTGGCCCAAGTCAGACATGTGGACGCGGATCTGGTTCTTCCGTCCGGTCTCCAGGTCCACCTCCAACAGGGCGTAGCCGCCCCCGCTGGCCAGAGTGCGGTAGGCGGTGACCGCCTCCTTGGCGTCCCGGCCCCGCTCGCCGGAGTAGACCAGGTGGGTGCGGGTCTCCCGCAGCCAGGAGCGGACATAACCCTCCGGCGGCTCAGGGACGCCCTCCACCACCGCCCGGTAGCCCCGGCGAAGCACCCGCTGGTCCCAGTCCTCCTGAAAGGCCCGCTTGGTCTCCTCGTTCTTGGCGAAGAGCACCACGCCGGAGGTGTCCCGGTCCAGCCGGTGGACCACGAAGATGCGCCCGAACTTGTTCTTCTCCCGCACGTAGTCGGTGAGGATGCGGTAGGCGGTGCGGAATCGCTCCTTCTCGTTGGCGATGGTGAGCAGCCCCGCGGGCTTGTCGATGACAATGATGTCGTCATCCTCATACAGCACCGGGAAGGGCAGCGCCGGGGTGGGCTCCTCCAGGTGCTGGGTCACGCTCACCCGGGAACCCACCGGCACCGGGGTGTCGAACCGGGTCACCGCCCGGCCGTCCACCTTCACCTGGCCCCGGGCCAGTATGGATTTGATATTGTTGCGGGATTTGCCCGTCACATGGGTCAGCAGGAAGGCGAGCAGGGTGTCGTCCTGCTCGGCGGTCCAGACCCGGTCGGGGCGGCGTTGCTCTCGTTGCATATCGGTCTCCTTTGTCGGTCAGCCCCGCAGGGAGGCCTTCAGCCGGTGTGGCAGCAGCAGGAGGTCCAATGCCTCCTCGATGGTACGGCAGGCCAGATGGGCGGAGAGCAGCGCGCCGGTAAAGGCGCCCTCGTCCCCCATCACCGCCAGGGAGAGCCCGGCGGCGCGGAGCATCTCCACGTCGTTGCGGCCGTTGCCCACGGCGGCGGTCTCCGCCGCGCCCAGCCGCTCCACCAGAGCGGCCTTCTCCTGGGCCACCGTGCCGCCGTCAAAGACCAGCACTTCCACCGGGAGGGCGGCGCACTGGGCGGCCACGGTGCCGTTGGTGTCGGCGGTGATGATGTGGAGGGACACGCCCCTCCGGTGCAGCTCCTCCAGCCGGGGACCCACCCCGGGCAGGAGGACACCGTCCTTGGCCAGGGTGCCGTTGTAGTCCAGCACCAGATGGGCCACTCGCACCTCCCCCCAGCCGGGGATGGTCACCTCGATCATAGCGGTCTTACTTGTTGCCGCCCTTCAGGGCCTTCATACGGTCGGCGTGGCTGAGGATGCGCTTGCGGAGACGCAGGTTCTCCGGGGTGACCTCCAGCAGCTCGTCGTCGTTGAGGAACTCCAGGCACTGCTCCAGAGAGAGCTGACGGGGCGGGGTCAGGCGCAGGGCCTCATCGGAGCCGGCGGCGCGCATGTTGGTAAGCTGCTTCTTCTTGCAGACGTTGACAGAGATGTCCTCGGCCTTGGGGGTCTCGCCCACCACCATACCGGCATACACCGGGGTGCCGGGGCCGATGAACAGCGCGCCGCGCTCCTGGGCGTTGAAGAGGCCGTAGGTGACGGCCTCGCCGGTCTCGAAGGCCACCAGGGAGCCGGTGGAGCGGCGGGCAATGTCGCCCTTGTAGGGGGCGTAGCACTCAAAGACGGAGGCCATGATGCCCTCGCCCTTGGTGTCGGTCAAAAACTCGTTGCGGTAGCCGAAGAGGCCACGGGCAGGCACCAGGAACTCCAGCTTCATCCGGTCGCCCACCGGGTTCATCTCCTGGAGCTCACCCTTGCGGGCGCCGATCTTCTCCATGACCGCGCCCACGGCGTCGCTGGGCACGTCGCACACCAGGCGCTCGATGGGCTCGCACTTCTTGCCGTCGATCTCCTGGTACAGCACGCGCGGGGGGGACACCTGGAACTCGTAGCCTTCGCGGCGCATGGTCTCGATGAGGATGCTGAGGGACATCTCGCCGCGGCCGGCCACGTTGAAGGCGTCGGTGTTGGGGGTCTCGGTGACCCGGAGGGACACGTCCTTCAGAGTCTCACGGAACAGGCGCTCCCGGATCTGGCGGGAGGTGACGTACTTGCCCTCCCGGCCGGCGAAGGGGGAGTCGTTGACCGAGAAGGTCATTTCGATGGTGGGGGCGGAGATCTTGACGAACTCGATGGGCTCCACGCAGTCGGGGGCGCAGATGGTGTCGCCAATGGTGATGTCGCCGATGCCGCTCATGGCGATGATGTTGCCGGCGGTGGACTCGGTGACGGGCACCTTGCCCAGGCCGTCAAACTCATAGAGGGAGACCGCCTTGGCCTTCTTGGCAGGGGCGTCGGGGTCGTGGTAGTTGCACACTGCGATCTCCTGGTTCTGCTTGATGGTGCCCCGCTCGATGCGGCCGATGGCGATACGGCCGACGAACTCGTTGTAGTCAATGGAGGACACCAGCATCTGGAAGGGGGCATCCACATCGGCCTCGGGGGCAGGGATATAGTTGATGATGGTCTCAAAGAGGGGGGTCAGGTCCGTGCCGGGCACGTCGGGAGAGTAGGAGGCAGTGCCCTGCCGGCCGGAGCAGAACAGGGTGGGGGACTCGAACTGCTCGTCGGTGGCGTTCAGGTCCAGCAGCAGCTCCAGCACCTCGTCCATGACCTCGTGGATGCGCTGATCGGGACGGTCGATTTTGTTGACCACCACGATCACCTTATGGCCCAGCTCCAGGGCCTTGGAAAGGACGAAGCGGGTCTGGGGCATGGGACCCTCGGCGGCGTCTACCAGGAGAATGACGCCATTGACCATCTTCAGGATGCGCTCCACCTCGCCGCCAAAGTCGGCGTGGCCCGGGGTGTCCACGATGTTGATCTTCACATCCTTATAGTGGACGGCGGTGTTCTTGGCCAGGATGGTGATGCCGCGCTCGCGCTCCAGGTCGTTGGAGTCCATGACGCGCTCCACAGTGGCCTGGTTCTCGCGGTAAATGCCGCCCTGCTTGAGCATCTCGTCCACCAGAGTGGTCTTGCCGTGGTCGACGTGGGCGATGATGGCTACGTTTCTCAGTTTCGTATTCTGCACGAATAGCACCTCTTACTGTATTGGAAATAATCGAAATCTCAACCCCGTATTATAAACCAGCCTTGGTCAAAACGCAACCAGATAACCGCAAAAGGCGCTCATTTTGTCAATCTACACAGAGGTAGCATACCGACATTGACAGGAGACATACTTTGCGATAAAATAATTTCCGTTCTGTTTTGGCTGCAAACAGTTTTCTACCGAGTTTGTCTCTCCGGGGTCAGACCGAAGTGGCCCAACTGCCTATGCGCCAGTAGCTCAGCTGGACAGAGCACCGCCCTCCTAAAAATCGAATCGTTCGAATCCTGGAGCCCTGCAAAATTGAATATTTTCTGTATAAGCCCCCGTAGCTCAGTTGGATAGAGCGGTCGCCTCCTAAGCGGCAGATTGTTCGATTCCTTCGAGCCTTGAAAATTGCATAAAAC
>DYBS01000037.1:12456-15083 GCA_019418525.1 Clostridiales bacterium | reverse complement strand
TGCCGACGCGGGCTGGGAGCTGGTGGGGAAGGCGGGGGCCAAGCGGGTCTACCGCTCGGTCCCGGGGCGGGACACCATCCCCCTCCAGACCGACCTGGACGTGGAGGAGAAGCAGTTTCGCGCCTGCATCACTCGTCCGGAGCTCAGCGGGGCCATGCGCACGACCCTGCTTGTGGTATTCCTGACCTGGCTGAGTGTTTGGTCCAACTCCGGCGCGATCTACTGGTTCGAGCTGGCCCTTGAACCGATGGTCCTGGCTGTGCTGGCACTGATTGCGCTGGAGCTCCTGTGGCATCTGGCCATGGTGCTCTATGCCTGGCGGTATAGCCGGAGGATCTGCCGGGCCGAGGAGCGGGGAGAACCCTTCCCACGCCCGCGGCTGGGACGAGCGCGGCTGCGGGGATATGTGGAGCTGACGGGCCTTGTGATGATCGTTTGCCTGGCCGTCCTGTATGTGCCCTTTTCCTTTTCCGACTCCACCCGGTTCCGGGCGCCGGTGGACCAGGCGCAGGAGCTGGGGGTGATCACCGCCGCCGACCTGGGATACCGGAACGCCTCGGACGATACCCTGTGGTTGGAAGGCGGAGACATTCTGAAGTCCGTGAGCCTCATTCAGAGCACCGGACCCAGCGGGGTCCTCTATTCGGAGCGATTTGACAGCCGCTGGCCCTGGCTGGCCCGGCAGGTGTTCCGGGAGCTGCGGGACCAGGAGAGCCGGGACAGCACCCGCAAGATCTTCTGCGGCAACGGCGAGAGCACCGCCCTGCCCGTGTCCGTCTCCGGCGCGGAGGAGGCGGTCCTTCTCCAGTGCGAGCGGGGTCAGTATCTCATCCTGCGACGGGAGAATACGGTGCTGCGGCTCATGGGCAATTTGGACTTTACAGAGGAAGCGGTTCTTGCTACCATAGAAGAAAACATGCAGAAGAGCTGAGGAGTGGAGGACCATGGGAAAACATATCCTGCTGCTGGCGACCGGAGGCACCATCGCCTCCCAGCCCACCGAGGAGGGGCTGGCCCCCGGGCTGGACGGGGCGGCGCTGGCGGCTATGATCGGCGGCCATGTGCTGGAGCAGTACGACGTGACCATCAAAGATATTCTGCGGATGGACAGCTCCAATATCCAGCCGGAGGAGTGGCAGATGATTGCCCACCATGTTTTTGATTCCAGAGAGGATTATGACGGTATTGTGATTACGCATGGTACCGACACCATGGCCTATACCGCCGCCATTTTGTCCTTTATGGTGCGGGGTATCGCCATTCCGGTGGTGCTCACCGGGTCCCAGCTGCCCATCGAGCACCCCCTGTCCGACGGCCAGGAGAACCTGCGTCTGGCCCTGGCCATGGCGGCCAGCGGGGTGGGGGGCGTGTTCGTGGCCTTCAACCGAAAGGTGATCCTGGGTACCCGGGCGGTCAAGACCCGCACCACCGGCTTCGACGCCTTTGAGAGCGTCAACTGGCCCTACGTGGCCCAGGTGTCGGGCAGCGGCCTCAATCTGGCCTACAACGCCCTCCCCGGCCGCAGCGAGGAGCCCTGCGTGCTGCGGGACGCCCTGTCCCCTCGGGTGTTCCTGATGAAGCTCACCCCTGGCGTGGACCCGGAGATTTTCGACATGCTGCTGAACATGCACTACCGGGGTATCGTCATCGAGGCCTTCGGTGCGGGCGGGCTCCACTTCGTCCGGCGGGACCTGGTGGCCAAGCTCCAGAAGGCGGCAGAGGCCGGGGTGTCGGTGGTGGTGTGCAGCCAGTGCCTCTACGAGCCCAGCGACTTCGCGGTCTACGAGGTGGGACGCCGGGCTTTGGAGCAGGGCGTCATCCAGGGCCGGGACATGACCACCGAGGCAGCGGTGACCAAGCTCATGTGGGCCCTGGGGCAGACCGAGGACCCGGCGGAGGTGCGCTGGTATTTCCAGCGCTGCCTGGCCGGCGAGGTGACACGGGAATAAGAACGCGCGGCAGTCCAAACGGACTGCCGCGCTGTTTTGTTAGGTACGGGCCCTCTCCCACACATCACGCCAAAGCGAGGAGCCCGTTTTTTCATTTCTCATTTCATGTTGACGAAGCGCTTGATGGTATTGCCAGCGCTGCCGCATTCATTGATTGTTGCCCGACAGAGGGAGGAGGGCAAGTCAAGGCTTGGGGCGGGGCTTGGAAAAGAGGGAGGCGGCCAGGCCAAACACCACCGCCGCAGTGACCCCGGCGGAGGAGGCGGTGAGCCCGCCGGTGAGGACCCCGAAGAGCCCCTTTTCCGCCACGGCCTCCTTCACGCCTTGAGCGAGCAGATACCCGAAGCCCACCAGGGGCACCGTGGCCCCGGCTCCGGCAAAGTCCACGGCGTACTGGTAGATGCCAAGCCCCCCTAGAACCACCCCGGAGACCACGTAGGTCACCAGGATGCGGGCGGGGGTGAGGCCGGTCTTATCGATGAGGAGCTGTCCGATGAGACACAGCCCGCCTCCAAAGAGAAAGGCTTTCAGATAGGGAAGTATGGCGTCCATGCTAATCCTCCTTTGTAGCGGTCGGGGCCTCCAGGGCCACGGCGTGGCAGATGCCGGGGATAGTCTCGCCCTGCTGGGTAGAGGTGGGGGAGAGCAGGGCCCCGGTGCCACAGAACAGGATGCGCT
>DYBS01000037.1:0-12446 GCA_019418525.1 Clostridiales bacterium | reverse complement strand
CCCTCCACTAGGCGGGGGAGGAAGAGGGCGGAGAGCACCGCCGCCGAGCAGCCGCACCCGGAGCCGCCGCAGTGGACGTCCTGCTGTTCCATGTCGTAGATGAGCAGCCCGCAGTCGGTGAGGTTGGGCAGTTCCACCCCGTCCCGGTGGAAGAAGTCCGCCACGATCTCTTTCCCCAGCGCCCCAAGGTCGCCGGTGGCAATGAGGTCGTAGTCCGAGGGCTTCCGGCCGGTCTCGCTGAGGTGGGCCCGGATGGTGTCGTAGGCAGCGGGGGCCATGGCAGCCCCCATATTGGCCGGGTCCCGGATGCCCTTGTCCACGATCTTTCCAGTGGTCACGTGGGTGACCCGGGGGCCGGTCCCCTCGGTGTCCAGGATAACCGCCCCCGAGCCGGTCACCGTCCACTGGGCGGTGGGAGTGCGCTGGCCGCCGTACTCCAGAGGGGTGCGGTACTGCCGCTCAGCGGAGCAAAAGTGGGAGGAGGTGAGGGCGGCGGCATACCGTCCGAATCCTCCATCCAGCAGGAGGGCGGCCAGGGACAGGGACTCGGCCATGGTGGAGCAGGCCCCGTAGAGACCAAAGAAGGGAACCTCCCGCCCCCGCAGGGCGAAGGTGGAGCTGATGCACTGGTTCAAAAGGTCGCCGGCCAGCACATAGTCCAGCGCCGACCCGGCCAGCCCCGCCCGGTCCAGGGCGGTGGAGAGGGCCAGACGCTGCATGGCGCTCTCCGCCTTTTCCCAGCTGGGTTCGCCGAAGGTGTCGTCCTCGCTGGTAGCGGAGAAGAGAGGGCCCAGCGGCCCCTTCCGCTCCTTATTGCCAGCCACCGCCGCCCAGCCGATGAGGGCGGGGGGCCGCTCCAGGGCCACCGTCTGGCGGCCTAGGCGCTTTTGTTTCATGGGTGTTCGCCTCCCGGAACATGGGATGCACCCAGTGTGCCCGGAAGGTGGAAAACTTATGTACTACCGCCGTTTTTCGGGACAAAAAGACCGATCTCTTCCACACATTCCGCTTTCAAAGTAACGGTAAGAAGGTCGTTGTGCACCACGGCGGTGGATGAGGTGGAGCAAATTTCTCCCTCGCCCACCTGCTCCTGGAGGGACTCCTCCAGTTGTGCCAGCAGCAGGTCCTCCGCCGCGCCCAGGTCCACCGGCAGGGAGCCCGTCTCATACCCCTGGACTACTTCCATGCCCAGCACCACCGGCAGGGCCAGCCCATCGGGGAGCTGAGGGCTCCAGAGTACTGTGGATTTTTCCTGTCCGCTCCCCTGGGCGCTCCCCCAGGAAAAGAGGTCGTACCGGCGGCCCATCCATTCAATAAAAAAATGCCGCTCCGGGTCGCCCGTCTCCTCCTTCACGGCGGCCTCCAGCGGGATGGCCGCCTCCAGAGTGCGCCAGGTGCGGGCCTCGATCTTGCCCTGGGCCCGCACCTGCTGCCAGCCCACGTCGCTCCCGTCGCCGTAGGCCGGCCCCTCCAGCAGCACATCGCCTCGAACCAGCACATCCCCCTTGGCCACCGGGTCGCCCACCTTGTGGTCACTCTCGCCGGAGAGAACCTCCAGCTTGGTGATGACTCCGTCCCGCCGGGCGATCACGTCCCCCAGCTCTTCCTCGTCCACTACCTCGGGGGGCTCTACCCGCTCCCGCACCAGGATCTCGGCCCGGACCCCCGAGCGGTTGATGGAGATCCAGCTCAGATCTTCCAGCTCCAGCAGCACCTCCTGCTCCACATTGTCCACGTCGATGGTGGGGCTGAAGGTACCCGGGTGGACCCCCAGCCGCCGGAGTGTGGCCAAAATCTGGGCGGTGGGGACCCGGTCATTGCCCTGGACGTCCACCACCAGCACGAAGTGGGAGAGGAAGAGCACCGCCAGCACCGACAGGGTGAGCCCCACCCACAGGCTGTACCGCCGCCGGAAGCGGGCGAGAAAGGCGGGCACGCCGGCGCCCCCCGCCGCTCGTGCCGGGGGACCTGGATGCGCACCGCGCCGCTCTCCAGCCAGGTCACGCCCCAGAACACCACCCCCCGCTGAGCGCAGAGGTTGAGAAATCGCTCGGGAAAGGGCCCAGAGGCCTCCACCTCCACACTCCCCCGCAGAAAATTGACCGCCCGCCGCATGGCTGCTCCCCCCTTTTCGTCAATCCAGCTCCAATGCCTGGATCTGCCCGGTAATGAGCAGCTCGTCGGCGTTCATGGAGCGCAGCTCCAGCCCCTCGCCCCGCACCTTTACGATGAGTTTTCCACCGGAGATGTGGATGGCCTGGCTGCCGTAGGCCAGGATGCCCCGGTGGTGGGACATACGTACCTCTCGGTCGCCTACCAGCTCGATGCGGGGCAGTCCCGCCACCAGGTCGCCGGGCAGGTCGAAGGTCTCCGCCGTCTGTTCCAGGATGTCCCGTTTCCGCTTTCCCATGTGTCGCCCTCCTGTTCCCGATACTATATGCGCGCCCAGGCGCGCTCTTGCCTGTCCGCACCAACCGGGGCGGGGGCGCATAGGATATTGCCGGGAGGGAAGCCCATGGAGATCACGGAACACATTCTGACCAACAACGACTGCTATAAAGCGGGCAAGACCATCGTGCCCAAGGGCATCATGGTCCACTCCACCGGCGTGGCCCAGCCCGACGTGGAGGTCATGCTCCGCGCCTGGGACCGCCCGGGGGTGGAGGCCTGTGCCCACGCCTTTGTCCACACCGGCGGCGTCACCGAGACCCTGCCCTGGAACTGGAAGGGCTGGCACGCCGGAAAACCGGCGGCGGGCAAGGTGTCGGCCAACAACACCCATATCTCCTTTGAGATTCTGGAGCCCGCCGGTCACACCTACCAGGGCGGGACCATGATCGGCTACGACGCCAAGAAGAATGCGGCCTATTTCGCCACCGTCTACCGCAATGCGGTGGAGCTGTGCGCCCTGCTGTGCCAGCGCTATAAACTCAACCCCATAACCGACATCGTGGACCACAGCGAGGGGCACCGCCTGGGAATCGCCAGCAACCATGCCGACGTGTCCCACTGGTTCTACCGCCACGGCAAGAGCATGGACACCCTGCGCGCCGACGTGAAGGCGCGCCTGGAAGGAGGAGAAGAGATGACGCAGGAGCAATTTAACGTGCTGTTCGCCGCCGCTCAGGCCAGCCGGGAGGCGGCCACGGCGGTGCAGCAGGCCAGCGCCTGGGCCGCCGAAGCCTGGAAGAAAGCCGAGGCGGCGGGGGTCCTGGACGGCAAGAGCCCTCAGGCTCCTCTGACCCGGGAACAGGCCGCTCTCATCCTGGAGCGGCTGGGGCTGCTGGGGAAATAAAAAAGAGGCGCGCCGCATAATGCGGCGCGCCTCCCGGCGCGTACCGATAGGGGGATGGATTACTCCTTCTCAAACACGTCCTTGCCCAGGCTGCACAGGGGGCAGACCCAGTCCTCGGGCAGGGCCTCAAAGGGGGTGCCGGGGGCGATGCCGTTGTCGGGATCGCCCACCTCGGGATCGTACACATAGCCGCAGGCGGTGCAGACATACTTATCCATCTTGAAACATTCCTTTCTTGTTGAGAAAATAAGACAACTTATTTGGCCAGAGCCGCCACGGAGCGGGCGTAGTCCTGCATGGCGGTCAGGTCATCCTGAGTGGGGGTGAAGAGCACCCGGAAGGGGGCCTCGGGGCCGGCCAGCTTCAGCTGGGCCAGGCGGGTGTGGAGCATACCGGGGGCCTCGCCGCTCCAGCCGTAGGCGCCGAAGGCGCCGGCAGACCGGCCGCGGGTGTTCACCGCGTCGATGGAGGCGAGCACATCCCACACGGCCTTGGGGGCGTCCCGGTTGATGGTGGGGGCGCCCACCAGGAGGACGTTGGCCTCGTTGGCGGCCTCGGCGCAGGCGGCCACACCGGCCTTCACCACGTCCAGGCAGCGCACCTCGTAGCCGTCGGCCTCCAGGGCCTGGGCGGCGGCGTTGGCCAGAGCGGTAGTGCAGCCGTAGGCGGAGGCGTAGATCACCGCGGCCAACTTCTTGTCCCGGGGCTGGGGGGTGCTCCAGGTGCGGTAGAGCTCCCGGCACTGGGCCAGGGTGTCGGTGAGGACGGGGCCGTGGCTGGGACAGACCATCTCGGCCTCGGCGGGCAGCTTGTCCAGACCGGTCAGAACGGCGGACTTGAAGGGCCCGAAGATGCCGGCGTAGTAGTAGGCCCGCTCGCCCTCGTAGGCGGCCACGTCGTGGATGTTGCGGTCCAGCATGGTGGGCTCGCAGAAATGAGCGCCCAGGAAATCACAGGTGAAGGCGGTCTTGTCGGCCGCGTCCCAGGTGAACATGGAGTCGGCCCAGTGCAGCATGGGGGCGGGGATGAACTCCAGCTCCTTGCCGCCGATGTCCAGCTTGTCGCCGGCCTTTACCACCTGGATGGGGAGGGTGCGGTTGGTGATGTCCTCCAGGTGCTTCTTGCCCGCGGCAGTGGCAAAGATTTTCAGGTTGGGGACCAGCTCCAGAAGCTTGGCCACGCTGCCCGAGTGGTCGGGCTCGTTGTGGTTCATGATCAGGTAGTCCACCTGCTCCACGGGAATGACCTGTCTGATGTTTTCCAGATATTCCTCAAAATAATCGGTGTGGACCGTCTCGATGAGGACATTTTTCTCACCGGTCAGCAGGTAGGCATTGTAGGAGGTGCCGTACTTGGACTCCATCACGATGTCAAAGACCCGCAGGGAGGGATTGAGCACGCCCACCGACCAAATGCCGTCCTTCAGTTTGATGGCGCTCATTTTCATACCTTCTTTCTAGGTTTTCGGCAATAGTATGGAGGATTTTTGCGCCATTGTCAAGGGGAGCGGCGCTATTTCGTCATCTTGACTTTCCAGGGCGGGGACGATAGAATGAATCTATTGTGAAATACCAAAGAAATGAGTGAGATTTCCTGTCATGATGGTTTATCTGGATAATGCTTCCACCACAAAGGTGTGTGATGAGGCCGCCCGTGCGGCGCTGGAGGTGATGACACAGGGGTACGGCAACCCCTCTTCCCGCTATGCCCTGGGGCAGGAGGCCGCCCGCCGGGTGGAGGAGGACCGAGCGGCGGTGGCCGCCGCCCTGGGCTGTGAGAGCGACGAACTCTATTTCACCTCCTGCGGCACCGAGGGGGACAACTGGGCCATCCACGCCGCGGTGGAGCACGGTCGCCGGCGGGGCAAGCATATCGTCACCACCGCTATCGAGCACTCGGCGGTGCTGGAGCCGCTGAAAGCCCTGGAGGCGCAGGGCTACCGGGTGACCCGGCTGCGCCCCGACAAGAGCGGCCATGTCTCCACCCGGGATCTGCGGGAGGCCCTGCGGGAGGACACAGTGCTGGTGTCCATGATGCTGGTGAACAACGAGCTGGGCACGGTGCAGCCGGTGAAGGAGTGTGCCTCCATCGTAAAGGCCTATTGCCCCGACATCCTGGTCCACACCGATGCGGTGCAGGCCTTTTTAAAGGTGCCCTTTACGCCGAAGGAGCTGGGGGTGGATCTGCTGACGATCAGCGGCCACAAGGTCCGGGCGCCCAAGGGTATTGGCGCTCAGTACATCCGCGCCGGACTGAAATTGAACCCCCTCCTGCGGGGCGGCGGCCAGGAGAAGGGCCTGCGCCCCGGCACTGAGCCCACCGCCCAGATCGCCGCCTTTGCCGCGGCCTGCCGGGCGTGGGGAGAGCACGGCGAGGAGAACCGGGCCCATATGGCGGAATTGAAAGCCTACGCTCTGGAGACGCTGAAGGAAAAGGTGCCCGACCTGGAGGTGGTCACCCCTGGGGACGCGCCCCACATCTGTTCGGTGTCTCTGCCGGGCTATCCCAGCGAAATGGTGGTGCGGGCACTGAATGACCGGGGCGTGTGTGTGTCCTCCGGTTCGGCCTGCCACAAGGGCAAGCCCAGCCATGTATTCGCGGCGCTGGGGCTCCCCAAGCGCACGCTGATGGGGGTGCTGCGCATCTCCTTCTGTCCCGACTCCACCCGGGAAGAGGTGGACGCCCTGGCGGAGGGGCTGGCGGCCATCCGCGCCGGACACGTAGGGGCCTGAGCCCTCTCCGGCATCACAATGGAAAGGCGCCGGCGCGAAGCGAGAGAGCGCGCCGGCTGGTGTGTGTATGTTCTCCTACCTCAATCGGGGCAGTGTGTTTTATCGAAATGTGATCTCCCTGGCGCTGCCCATTCTGTTCCAGAACCTGATTACCACCTCTCTGGGCATGATCGACACCTTTATGGTGGGCAGTTTGGGGGAGGCCCCTCTGGCCGCCGTGGCCCAGGCCAACATCCCGGTGTTCATCATCCAGCTGGTCATCTTCGGACTCCAGAGCGGCTCCTCGGTGCTCATCAGCCAGTACTGGGGGAAGGGGGATACCGACGCCATCAACCGCTGCATCGGCATCGGCTTCTATCTGGCGGGGGCCATCTCGGCGGTGTTCGCCCTGGTTATGTTTGTTTTTCCCTACCAGCTCATGGGCCTTCTGACCAACAATGAGGAGCTCATCCCCCTGGCGGCGGGGTACGCCCGCATCGTGGGCGTCTCCTACCTCTTCAACAGCATCACCGGCGTCTACACCGGCGCCCACCGCAGCATGGAGAACCCCCAGCTGGGTCTGTGGATCTACGCGGCCTCCATGCTCACCAACACCTTCCTCAACTGGGTGTTCATCTTCGGCAACCTGGGCGCCCCCCGGCTGGAGGTGGAGGGCGCGGCCATCGCCACCCTCACTTCCCGCATCGTGGAGTTTGCCATCATGGTGGTCTACGCCGCCCGGAACCGCCGCTTCCGCCTGAAGCTCTCCCTGTGCCTGCGGCCCGACCGGGCTCTGGTAGAAAAGTTCTTCCGCTTTGCCACCCCCGTGGTGGTCAACGAGACCCTGTGGGGTATGGGCACCTCTATGTATAAGGTCATCATGGGCCACATGGCGGACAGCACCCACATTTTGGCTGCCCGGGCCATCGCCGGCAACGTGGAGGACATCAGCCTGGTGGCGGTGTTCGCCATCGCCGGCACCGCCGCCATCGTAGTGGGCCGGGAGATCGGCGCGGGCCGCCGGGCTACTGTGTACGAGGTGGCCGCCGCTCTGAACACCATGGCCTTCCTCTGCGGCGCCGTCATCGGAGCGGTGCTGGTGGTGTCGGCCCACACTTGGCTCCCCGCGGTGGTCTATCCGCTGTTCCACCTGACGCCGGTGTCCGCCTCCATCGCCACCCTGATCCTCACCTTTACCGGCGCGCTGATGCCCCTGCGCTCCTTTGACTCCTGCAATACCGTGGGCGTCCTCCGGGGCGGTGGGGACAGCCGGGCCGCCGCCGTCATCGACGTGTCGGCCATGTGGCTGGTGGCCATCCCTCTGGCGGCCATCTTCGCGCTGGTGCTCCGGTGGGATATCGTGTGGGTGTATATCGCCATCACCATCGAGCAGCTGGTGAAATTCACCCTGGGCCTGACCCGTTTCCGCTCCCGCGCTTGGATCAACGACATTACCCGGGCCGGCCAGTAGGCCGGATAAAAAGGAGAGTGCTATGCTCCGTATCACCGTCCTCATCGAGAACGTCACCCACGGCCCGCTTACCTGTGAACACGGCCTGTCCCTCTACCTGGAGTACCAGGGGAGGGTGTGGCTGCTGGATACCGGTACCAGCGGAGTATTTGTCCGCAACGCCGACGCGCTGGGGCTGGACCTGGCGGCGGTGGAGGGGGCGGTGCTCTCCCACGGCCACGACGACCACGCCGGGGGCCTGCCCGCCTTCTTTGCCCGCAATACCAGGGCCAAGGTATACGCCCGCCCCGCCGCCCGGGGGGAGTACGCACGGGACACCGCCGACCCGGCCGCCCGGCCCGCCGGGGTGGACCCGGCGCTCTTCGAGCGCTTTGGAGATCGCTTCGACCTGGCCGATGGGCCCCGGACCATCGCGCCGGGGATGCACCTCGTCCCCGACGGGGTGGAGCACGAGCAGTCCCTGGCGGTGGAGACCGAGCGGGGGCTGGTGGTGATGAACTCCTGCTGCCACGCCGGGGCGGATGTCATCGTGGCGGACCTTTTGAAGCGCTTCCCCGGGCAGAAGGTGTATGCCCTGGTGGGGGGCTTCCACCTGGTGGGGAAGCACGGCATGGGCTCCCTGGGCAAGGACCCGGAGGTGGTGACCGCCCTCTCCCGCCGCCTCACCGGGGAGCTGGGGGTGGCAGAGGTCCACACCGGCCACTGTACCGGTCGTCCCGCCTTTACCCTGATGGAGGAGGCCTCCCCCGGGCAGATCTTCCACCTCAACACCGGCGATGTGCTCCAGTTTCCCTGAATTTTAGCAATCAGCCCCGCGCTCTGACGGCAGATGCGCGGGGCTTTTCCTGTTCACATTTAATTTACAACCGACCTATTGACTTTTTCGGAGGACGGTGGTACATTATCTTTAGCACTCGGGGAGATTGAGTGCTAAAGCGAAAGCAAGAGGTGATGGACATGGATTTAAGCGAACGAAAAAAACGCATCCTCCGTGCCATCATTGAGAGCTACATCGCCACGGCGGAGCCGGTGGGCTCCAAATCCGTGGCGGAATTCCTGGATCGGAAGCTCTCCTCGGCTACCATCCGCAACGAGATGGCCGACCTGGAGAGCATGGGGCTGCTGGAAAAGCCCCATACCTCGGCCGGACGTATCCCGTCGCCCAAGGGCTACCGGTTGTACGTCAACGAGCTGATGGAGGAGCACAAGCTCACGGTCCAGGAGACCGAGCGCATCAATCACGCGCTGCGCCTGAAGATGCAGGAGCTGGACCGGGTCATCGACCAGGCGGGACGGATCGTCTCCAAACTGACCAACTATCCCGCTTTCGCCCTCTCCTCGGGGGCGGAGCAGGTGACCATCCGGCGCTTCGATCTGCTCATGGTGGAGCGCAATGCCTTTATCATCGTGGTGATGACCGATACCAACATCGTGCGCAACAAGCTGGTGCAGCTGCCCAGTGATCTCACCGAGGCCCAGCTGCAGATGCTCAATACGCTGCTCAACACCACCTTCACCGGCCTGACGCTGGATCAGATCACGCCGGAGCTGATGCGGGTGGCCCAGCACGCCGCCGGAGATGCCTACGGGCTCATCAGCCTGGTGGTCTCCTTCGCCATGGAGGTGCTGGAGAGCCTGGAGCACCGGCGGGTCCACACCGCAGGCCTGGCCCATCTGTTGGAGCTGCCCGAGTACCAGAATCTGGAGCGAGCCCAGCCCCTGATGAGCTACCTCTCTGAGGACCAGGACGCCAGCCGATTCCCGGTACCCAAGAACGACGCCATGCGCATCCTCATCGGACCGGAGAACGTGGTGGACGCCCTGAAGGACACCAGTGTGGTGGTGGCCAGCTACGACATCGGCGAGGGCATGCGGGGCATCATCGGTGTGGTGGGTCCCACCCGGATGGATTACGCAAAGATCACCGCCCGCCTCTCTTACTTTGCCGAGGGCTTGACCCGCCTGTTCAATCAGGGGGAGCTGCCCGCCGGCGAGAAGAAGGGCGAGGAATAAACAGGAGGGAATCTCTTTGAGCAAGCAGGATAACGTGAAGGCCGTGCCCGAGCAGGACGCGGAGGAGACCGTGGCGCAGGACGCCCCCGAGACTGCCGCGCCCCAGGGTGAGACGCCCGATCCGCTTCTGGCCGAACTGGAGGCACTGAAGGACTCCCTGGCCAAAAAAGAGGATCAGTACCTCCGCTTGGCCGCCGAGTATGACAATTACCGCAAACGCACCCAGAAGGAAAAGACCGATGCCTATCAGAACGCCAAATCCGACGCAGTGACGGCGTTTCTGCCGGTCTACGACAATCTGGAGCGGGCGCTGAAGCAGGAGACCGCCGATGAGGCGTATAAGAAGGGCGTGGAGATGACCATGAACGGTCTGAAGGACGTCCTCTCCAAGCTGGGCGTGGAGGAGATTCCCGCTCTGGGCGAGACCTTCGACCCCAACGTCCACAATGCCGTGATGCACGTGGAGGATGAGAACGCCGGGGAGAACACCGTAGTCGAGGTGTTCCAGACGGGCTTCCGTACCGGTGAGAAAGTCATCCGCGTCGCTATGGTGAAGGTAGCAAATTAAGGGCGTTTTATAGCGCTCCATCCTTACTTTGTTAAAAATAAATTTCTATATATTGGAGGAATTGTGTTATGTCTAAGATTATTGGTATCGACCTTGGTACGACCAACTCTTGCGTGGCTGTTATGGAGGGCGGCGAGGCCGTCGTGATCCCCAACGCGGAAGGCAACCGCACTACTCCGTCCGTTGTGGCGTTTTCCAAGGACGGCGAGCGTATGGTGGGCCAGGTGGCCAAGCGCCAGGCCATCACCAACCCCGACCGGACCGTCAGCTCCATCAAGCGTGAGATGGGCACCAACTACAAGGTGAACATCGACGGCAAGAGCTACACCCCCCAGGAGATCAGCGCCATGGTGCTGCAGAAGCTGAAGGCGGATGCCGAGGCCTATCTGGGCCAGAGTGTCACCGAGGCCGTCATCACCGTCCCCGCCTACTTCACCGATGCCCAGCGTCAGGCCACCAAGGATGCCGGTAAGATCGCCGGCCTGGAGGTCAAGCGTATCATCAACGAGCCCACCGCCGCCGCTCTGGCCTACGGTGTGGATAAGGAGAGCGCCCAGAAGGTTATGGTGTACGATCTGGGCGGCGGCACCTTCGATGTGTCCATCCTGGACATTGACGACGGCGTCATCGAGGTCCTGGCTACCGCCGGTAACAACCGCCTGGGCGGCGATGACTTCGATAAGTGTGTCATGGACTGGATGGCCGCCGAGTTCAAGAAGGAGTCCGGCATCGATCTGACCGGCGATAAGGTGGCCATGCAGCGCCTGAAGGAGGCCGCCGAGAAGGCCAAGATCGAGCTGTCCGGCGTCACTTCCACCAACATCAACCTGCCCTATATCACCGCCGACGCCACCGGCCCCAAGCACCTGGATCTGACCCTGAGCCGCGCCAAGTTCGACCAGCTGACCGCTCACCTGGTAGAGGCCACTGCCGGCCCCGTGCGCCAGGCCATGAGCGACGCCGGCCTCTCTGGCAACGACATCTCCAAGGTCCTGATGGTGGGCGGCTCCAGCCGTATCCCCGCTGTGCAGGAGATGGTCAAGAAGCTGACCGGTAAAGAGGGCTTCAAGGGTATCAACCCCGATGAGTGCGTGGCTCTGGGCGCCGCGCTCCAGGGCGGCGTGTTCACCGGCGACGTGAAGGACCTGCTGCTGCTGGACGTCACCCCCCTGTCCCTGGGCATCGAGACCATGGGCGGCGTGATGACCAAGCTCATCGAGCGCAACACCACCATTCCCGCCAAGAAGAGCCAGGTGTTCACCACCGCGGCCGACAACCAGACCAGCGTGGAGGTTCACGTGCTCCAGGGCGAGCGCGAGATGGCCCAGTACAACAAGACCCTGGGCCGCTTCAACCTGGACGGCATCGCCCCCGCCCGCCGCGGCGTGCCGCAGATCGAGGTCACCTTCGACATCGACGCCAACGGCATCGTGAACGTGTCCGCCAAGGATCTGGGCACCGGCAAGGAGCAGCACATCACCATCACCTCCTCCACCAACATGTCCAAGGAGGACATCGACAAGGCCGTCAAGGAGGCCGAGCAGTTCGCCGCCGAGGACGCCAAGCGGAAGGAAGAGGTGGATGTCCGCAACCAGGGCGACCAGGTGGTCTACCAGACCGAGAAGGCTCTGGAGGAGATGAAGGACAAGATCGACGCGGGCGACAAGGCCAACGTGGAGGCCGCTTTGAACAAGCTGAAGGACGCTCTGAAGGGCACCGACGTGGACGCCATCAAGGCCGCCACCGAGGAGGCCAGCAAGGCCTTCTATCCCATCGCTGAGAAGATGTATGCCCAGTCCAATCCTCAGGGCGGCCAGGCCGGCCCCGACATGGGCGGTGCTAACTTCGGCGGCCAGGCCGGCGGCAGCACCAACTCCGACCCCAATGTGGTGGACGCGGACTACACCGTGGTGGACGACGACAACAAGTAAGAAGCGCGGAGGCCGCGAACAAACAAAAAACAACATGCGCACTTCGGTGGGGCGGGGGTCTGACTCCCGTCCCACCCGGGGCGTTATGCGACGGGTGCGCCGCACCTGTCCTTTGAGACTCCCTCAATTATGAGAGGTGAACCATATGCCGGAACAGAAACGAGATTACTATGAAGTGCTGGGCGTCAGTAAGGGCGCCTCGGCAGAGGAATTAAAAAAGGCCTACCGGAAGCTGGCCAAGAAATACCACCCCGATATGAACCCGGGGGATAAGACGGCGGAGGCCAAGTTCAAAGAGATCAACGAGGCCTATGAGGTCCTGTCCGACCCTGAGAAGCGCTCCCGCTATGACCAGTTCGGCCATGCGGGCGTGGATCCCAACTTCGGCGCGGGCGGCCCCGGCGGCGGCTTCAACGGCGGCTTTGGCGGTTTTGATATGGGCGACATCGACCTGGGC
>DYBS01000036.1:12854-15248 GCA_019418525.1 Clostridiales bacterium | reverse complement strand
CGGTGATGGCGGGCTGGTCCAGGTCGGCGGTCTCGTCGTCGGGGTATTTTACCGTGGCCCCCATGGCCTCCGCCCAGGGAAAGAGGTCGGTGAAGATGCGGATGCTGTCGTAGCCGAAATAGCGGTAGGACGCCACCTGAGCCTGGGCCAGCGTTTTGGCGCTGCGGCTGAGCTCCGAGATCTTGCAGCCGTAGATCCGGGCCACGCCGTTGGCCACGTTGGGATTGCACGGCAGACGGTCCACGGGGAGCCCCTTGGCCAGGGCGGTCGCCCGCTCCATGGGTGTCATTTGATCCTGCATTTGTCAGGCCTCCTTACAACATCATTTGTATGGATGTGCGCAGTATATGCTGGAAACGGCACGATTCCACAGCTGGAATGTGCCGCTTTTTACAAAAAATGCCCAAAAGACCGGAAACACGTGATTTTTGAACCGGGATTCTTTTCCCATTCTATCACGGTGCAAAGGCCCTGTGAAATTGCGTTCTTCAATAAATGCCGCGCCTTTGTGAGAGAATATCAATAAACGCTGGGCCAAGACCGTTCTGTCTTGACCCAGCGTCTGCTTTGCTCTTTATTGGTATTTGATCTTAGATAGCTACGGCTCTGGCCGCTTCATATCGTTGGTTGCGCAGCCAGAGAAGCACGCGATGGAAACGGGTCATGCCGACGCCAAGCACAGCAGCATCAGCGTTTCCAGAACGCTCAATTCCGATACACTCCCTTAATGGTGGCCTGGTCCAGGATGTGCCCCTCCATCTGGCGGAACATCTCGTGGAACCAGAAGCCGTCCTTCAAGTCCAGCAGGGTGTCCAGCGCGTAGATATGCAGCTCATAGGTGTGGGGCTCGTTGGGGGGCGCCATACCGCCGTAGCAGGCCGAGAGAGCAGGGCTCTGCTGTCCGCCCTGAATGCTTACCCAGCTGTTGAGGCCCTGGACAAAGTCCGCATTGGCCTGGCTGTCGTTCTCCTCCAGCTTGGTGCGGGTGATGTTGGCGGCCACCCAGTGGACCCAGGAAAAGCCCCCGCAGACGGGACAGGCGTCCTTGTCCTCCAGGAAGAGGGCAAAGCTCTTGGTGCCCTGGGGGGCATCCAGAATCTCCAGAGGCAGAGAATAGGTGGGCACTCCGTTCTCATTGTGATGCGCTCCGTACTTGCCGAAGCGATCGGCGATGACGCCGTTTACGATACCCTGGCTGGTCACTTTCATGGGAAAGACCTCCTTGTGATGTTTGGTGATGCCATCATAGCACGGTTTTTCCGGCAGGTAAATTACCCACTTTTTTGTGGGTATCCCCTTACAGCAGGCCGCGCTTTCGGAGGGGCTCCTCCATTCCGTGGCGCATCATATAGTCGATGCCGATCTCCTGCATGATCCTCAGGGCCGCCAGGATCTGTTCTCCCTGGGGCTGGGTCAGCGCATATTCCGTCTTAAGAGGGTAGCCTTCGGATATCTCCTTATATACAAAACCAAAGGCCATTAGCTCCTTGAGGTGCTCCAGCAGCATTTTTTGGGTGATCCCCTCGATATCCCGTTCCAATTGGGCCAGAGTGGTTTTTCCGAAGCGCAGGCGCCACAGAATGATGGGCTTCCATTTTTCCTTGATCATGTCATGTACCAGCTCCAGCAGACAGGTATAAGTCTCGCGCAGCTTCATACGGTTTCACCTCACTTGGCCTATCAGTATAGCATAAGAAGGGCGCACCGTCGAGAGGGACCGGCACACAGGAAAAACGCTCCCCCGGGCTGACACAGCTGGGGGAGCGTTTGATCGTTGATACCTATTCGGGCTGCACCAGATGGCAGGCCACAAAGTGGCCGGGGCGCACCTCCTGGAGGGGCGGCACGGTCTGGTGGCACTGCTCGCAGGCCACTGGGCAGCGGGTGCAGAAGGCACAGCCCTTGGGCTTGTTGATGGGGCTGGGCACGTCGCCGGAGATGATCTGCCGGGTCTTCTGGGCCTCCTTGTCGGGGTCCGGGATGGGCACCGCCGACAAGAGCGCCTTGGAGTAGGGGTGGAGGGTGTGGCTGTACAGCTCGTCGCTGCTGGCCAGCTCCACCACGCTGCCCAGATACATCACCGCGATGCGGTCGGAGATATACTTGACGATGTTCAGGTCGTGGGCGATGAACAGGTACGTCAGGCCCATCTCCTCCTGAAGGCGGCGCAGGAGGTTGATGACCTGGGCCTGGATTGACACGTCCAGCGCGGAAATGGGCTCGTCGCACACGATGAACTCAGGCTGGATGGCCAGAGCCCGGGCGATGCCGATGCGCTGGCGCTGGCCGCCGGAGAACTCGTGGGGGAAGCGGTTGGCGTGCTCCCGGTTCAGACCCACGATGTCCAGCAGGCGGGCCACCCGCTCCTGGCGCTCCTTGGCGTCGTACATCTTG
>DYBS01000036.1:5384-12844 GCA_019418525.1 Clostridiales bacterium | reverse complement strand
GTCCAGGGAGGCATAGGGGTCCTGGAACACGATCTGGGCCTTCTTGGCGAAGCGGAAGCGGTCCTTCTTGCTGTGGAGGTCCAGCTCCTTGCCGTCATAGATCAACTTGCCCTTGGTGGGGCGGTAAATGCCCATCATGGTGCGGCCCAGGGTGGACTTGCCGCAGCCGGACTCGCCCACCAAGCCCATGGTCTCGCCCCGGCGGATGTCCAGGGTCACGTTCTCCACGGCGTGCAGAGTGCGTCCGCCGCTGACTTTAAAATACTTGCACAGGCCTTCCGCCCGGATCAATACGTCATTGCTCATCCTTCTCACCTCTCTCCTGGGCAGGGGGACAGTCGGGATGGAGCAGCCAGCAGCTGGCGCAGTGCCCCTCGCTTACCTGAAACTCGGGGGGCTGCTCCTCCAGACAGATCTGCATGCAGTGCTTGCAACGGGCGGCGAAGGCGCAGCCCACCGGCGGATTGAGCAGATCGGGGGGAGTACCGGGGATGGCCGTGAGCGTCTCATCCTTGGTGGTCTCGGGGGAGGGCAGGCTCTTGAGCAGAGCCTGGGTATAGGGGTGGCTGTTGCGGTAGAAGATGTCCTGGACGGTGCCGGTCTCCACCACCTTGCCGGCGTACATCACCGCCACCCGGTCGGCCACGCCGGCCACCACGCCCAGGTCGTGGGTGATGAGGATGATGGCGGTGTTGATCTTCTCCTTCAGCTCCACCAGCAGGTCCATGATCTGGGCCTGGATGGTCACGTCCAGAGCGGTGGTAGGCTCGTCGGCGATGAGAAGTTTGGGGTCACAGGACAGGGCCATGGCGATCATGGCGCGCTGGCGCATGCCGCCGGAGTACTCGTGGGGGTACTGCTTGGCGCGCTCCTCCGGATTGGGGATGTTGACCTGCTTGAGGCAGCGGATGGCCTCGGCCTTGGCCTCCTCCCGGGAGAGTTTCCGGTGGAGCTTGATAGCCTCCACGATCTGCTTGCCCACCTGAGTGGTGGGGTTCATGCAGGTCATGGGATCCTGGAAGATCATAGACACTTCCTTGCCCCGAATCTTCTGCATTTCCCGCTCACTGGCCTTGACGATGTCGTGGCCGGCCAGGTCAATGGAACCCGACACGATGCGGGCGGGGGGCATGGGGTTGAGCTTCATGATGGTCTGGGCGGTGACCGACTTTCCGCAGCCGGATTCGCCCACAATGGCCAGCACCTCGCCTTCTTCCACGTGGAGGGTCACGCCGCGGACGGCCTTGACCTCTCCGGCGTAGGTGTCGAAGGAGACGTGCAGGTCCTGGATATCAAGTACACGGTTGGCCATTTGAGATCACCTCCGGAGTTTGGGATCGAAGGCATCGCGCAGACCGTCGCCGAACAGGTTGAAGGCCAGCATGGTCAGGCTGATGCAGATGGCGGGAATGATGAGCTGGGAGGGGTAAATGCGGAAGTTCTGGATGCCCAGCTGGGCCAGAGAGCCCCAGGAGCACAGGGGCGGGCGGATGCCCAGGCCCAGGTAGCTCAGATAGGCCTCAGAGAAGATGGCGGAGGGGATGGACAGGGTGACGCGCACGATCATCACGGACAGGGTGTTGGGCAGCAGGTGCTTGGCGATCATCCGTCCGGTGCTGGCGCCCATGGCCTCCGCCGCGGCGATGAACTCCTGCTGTTTGAGGGCCACCACCTGTCCACGGACCAGACGGGCCATGGGAATCCATCCCACCAGCGAGTAGGCCACGATGATGGTGATGATGCCGGGAGGCATGACCAGCATGAGGAGAATGACGATCATCAGGTAGGGGATGCCGTTGATGATCTCCAGAATACGCATGAGGATGATGTCCAGCGTGCCGCCGAAGTAGCCCGAGATACCGCCGTAGATGGCGCCCAGGAAGAAGTCCACGATGGCGCTGGCGAAGGCGATGATGAGGGAGACCCGGCCGCCCATCCAGATGCGGGTGAAGATGTCACGGCCCAGGGTGTCGGTGCCGAAGAGGTGCACATGGCCGTTTCCGGCGCTCTGGGCGTCGTTACAGACGGTGCCGATGGGAGCGTCGGTGTGGCCGTAGTGCTGCTCCTGATACTCAAAGGGAGAGAGGATGGGAGCAAAGATGGAGAAGATGAGCATGATGAACACGATCACCACGCACAGCATGGCCACCCGGTTGCTCACCAGGCGGCGCATGGCGTCCTGCAGGAAGGTGACGCTGGGGCGGCTGATGGCCTCGCGGTTCTGGGCATTCTCACCCACATGGGCAAATCGTTCTTTCGCAATGTGTTCCATCGATCAGCCCTCCAGTTTGACGCGGGGATCCACCACGCCGTAGAGCAGATCCACGATCAGCGTGCACAGGATCAGCAGGCCGCCGTAGAAGATCGTCGTACCGGAAATCATGGTAAAATCCTTATCCTTGATACTCATAACAAAGTATTTGCCCAGGCCGGGGATGTTGAAGATGCTCTCCACCACGAAAGAGCCGGTGAACACGGCGGCCACGGTGGGGCCGATGATGGTGATGACCGGCATGATGGCGTTGCGCAGCGCATGCCGCCAGAGAATCTTCCCCTGGGACAGACCTTTGGCTTTTGCCGTCTTGATATAGTCCTGGCTGAGCACGTCCAGCATGCTGGTGCGCATCAGTCGGGAGATGGTGGCCAGGGAGCTCATGCCCAACGCGAAAGAGGGCAGCAGGGTCTGGGCAAAGGTGCCCCAGCCCTGCACCGGCACCAGCCGGAGCTTCACGGCCAGGAAGTATTGGAGCAGTGCGCCCAGAATGAAGCTGGGCACCGACACGCCAACGATGGCGATGAACATGGACAGCGAGTCGGTGATGCTGCCGCGTTTCACGGCGGCCACCGCGCCCAGCAGGATACCTGCAATCAGGGCGAAGAGGATGGCCCGGGCTCCCAGGTCCATGGAGATGGGAAAGGAGCTCAAAATAATCTCGTTGACCGAGCGGTTCTCATAGCTGATAGAGACGCCCAGGTCGCCCCGGACACAGTTGCCGAGGAACACAAAATACTGCACGATCGGGGGCTTGTCCAGGCCGTACTTGGCCTCCATATTGGCCAGAGTGGTGGGCGACGGGGTCTTGTCGCCGATAAAGGGGTCGCCCGGAAGGGCGCGCATCATGAAAAAGGTCAGCGTAATGAGTACAAAAAGCGTCAATATGCCGTAGGCAATACGCTTCAACACATAGCGCAGCAAAGGATCTCCCTCCTTCTAAGATTTTCACAGAGGAGCGCCATGCGGGCGGGTTTATAAGCTCCCGCACCGCATGGCGCATCAGATGGAATCGCGGATTCCAATGCCCGGCCAGCACCGCGGCCGGACGGCCGGTCATAGGGCGGCTATGCCCCGAAATACGGGTTTGGGTGAATCACAGCACGGGGTGACCGGTGATCACCGTGATTCCTGTTATCCAAATTTGCCCGCTATCTGGCTTACTCGGCCAGAGTGGTGTAGATGAGGTTGTAGTACTGGAAGGGCAGGCGGATCAGGCCGTCAGCCACCTTCTCGCTGACCACATAGTCCTCATGGCGCCAGTAGATGGGGATGATGGGCATATCCTCGGCCAGCATCAGCTCAGCCTGGACAAAGAGCTGCTCACGGGCAGCGGGATCGCTTTCGGACTTGGTGGACTCGATGAGGGCATCGTAATCTTCACTGGCGTAGCCGGTGTGGTTGTTGCCGTTGGTGCTGGTCCACAGGTCCAAATCGCTCATGGGATCGTCATAGTCGGGGCCCCAGCCACCCATGAACAGGTCGTAGTTCTTGGCGTTGCGGCGGGCGCGGGCCTCGGTGATGGTGACCACATCGATGCCCACCTCGATGCCCAGGTTCTGCCGCAGCTGCTCCTGCACCACCTGGGAGAACAGCTCGTTCTGAGAGCCCTCGCTGGTCAGCAGGGAGATCTTGATCTGACTGGCGTCGGTGTAGCCCAGGTCCTCCAGAGCAAGGGCCAGGTACTCCTTGGCCTTCTCCACATCGGCGGTGGGGTTATAGAGGGGCTCGCCGTTGTTGGCGGCCACCACGGCCTCGCCGAAGGTGTCCTTGCTCACGCCGGAGATGCCCAGGGAGAAAGCGGGGGAGGGCTCGTTGTCGTTCTTAAAGACAGTGTCGATGATCTGCTGGCGGTCCACCGCGTAGCTGATGGCCTTTCGCAGGTTGATGCTGCGGGCGTCGGACAGCTTGGCGCCGGGGTAGTTGGCCAGATCCTCCTCCTGGATGTTGTTGCAGTAGAAGTAATAGCTGTAACCGGCGATCCAGTTGTTGACGGGATAGCCCTCGGCCTCGAACTGAGCGCGCTGCTCGCCGGTGATGTCGATGACGTCGATCTCGCCGGTCTGGAAGGCGTTGAGCTTGGTGTTGGAGTCGGTGTACTTGTCCCAGTAGATGGCGCTCAGGCTCACATTGGAGGCGTCATACCACTGGTCGTTCTTCACGGTGGTGATGCTGTTCTCCAGGGTCCACTCGGTCATGCGGAAAGGACCGTTGTAGAGGAGCTTGTCGGGGCCGGTGCCGTAGTTCTCGGCGCCCACTTCCTCATAGAAGGGCTGGTAGATGGGGGTCATGACCTCGAACTTGAGGTACTGCAGCAGGTAGGGCAGGGGATTCTCCAGCTCGATGACCAGGGTGTAGTCATCCTCCGCGCGGAAGCCCACCTGATCCAGGGTGACCTCGGGAGCGCCCTCCACGCCGGAGGCGTAGTCATAATAGGCCTGGGCGTTCTTGAAGACGGTGGCAAAGGCGTAGTACTCTGCGGCGTTGTTGGGATTGAGGAGTTCGCTCCAGGCAAAGACGAAGTCATTGGCGGTGACGTCGCCCACCACATTGCCCTGGCTGTCCACCCACTTGGCGCCCTCGCGCAGGTGGAAGGTCCAGATCATATCCTCCACGCCCTCAGCGTTGGGAGCGGACTCCCAGCTCTCAGCTGCGGCGCCGATGACCTGATTGTTCTCGTCCAGCTTCACCAGAGCGTCCCAGCAGTGCCGGGCTACGGCGAACTCAGTTGCATAAGTCATGAGAATGGGATTCATCACGGACATGGTGGAGCATTCCACGCGGATGGAGCCCTCTTCAGAGGTGCCGGGGTACATGCCCTGGGCGGTGCCGCCGCCTCCTCCGCCGCCGGAGCAGCCGAACAGGGTCAGCGCCAGCGCGCCGGCCAACGCAAGGGACAGGATTCGCTTTTTCATTGTTCCGCCTTCTTTCTTCTCAAGCTGTATGTGGATGGGGTACATAAAACTAACTCTGCAGTACACGGATCCTTTCTTGTGTGTCCCGCAGAATTGTGTTAGAATTATGTTAAAATAAGCATACCATAACCAATATCTTTTTTGCAAGTATATCTTCTGGGAAAATTCATTTCCATCCGAATGTCTTTCGGAGAAAGGCATTTGTTTTGGAGGAATACAGATACTTTTTGCAGGCTAGTACCTCTACTTATCCCCATATCTGTACCATTATGGTTTTCCAAATCGTGATTGTACAGAAAGGGCTTTATCTATTTTGTACAAAATTTTCAGATTCAAACATGGAAAGGATGTTCAAGGACATGGCACTCACCTGCCCGAACTTCGATACACACTTTCAGAAGTGGTATGAAGATATCTACCGGCTCTGTTTTCTCCTGGTTCCCAGCGCACGCAGCGCGTACCACTGCACATTTCATGTGTTCCTCCGTCTGGGGACACGGACCGCGCCGGATCTGTCTCCGGAGGACCTGCGCCGCTTCCTGGTACGGGAGGCTCTGGAGGTTTGCGGGGACTTCTATCTGCGCAAACCTCACCGCCGTCCCGACCGGGCAAAGTTGGCGGAGAAATTCCCCGGTCCGCTGGGAGACAGCCTGTGGGCGGTGTTCTCTCTGCCGCTGAAGGCACGGGCCGCGTTTTATCTGAGGTACTGCATGGGGCTGTCGGAAGCGGAGAGCGCCGCCCTGGTGGGAGAGCAGTCCATCCGAATCCCAGACCCGGCCGCCGCCGCCGGGGAGTACGCGGTGCTCACACTGGGAGAGGACAAGGGCGGTGTACTGCTGGACGAGATCTACCTCCGGTTTCAGGAGCGGAGTGTGGGGCTGGAAAACCGTCTGCACCGCATTCGCTCCACCATGGACCGCCTGGCGCCCTGGCTGGCCCTGGGCGTGTTGCTGCTCTGTGCAGCGGCGGCGGTCTACACCGCCAATCTGTAAACAATATAAAAGATTTGAATACCATTTATAGAAAAGGAGGGAGGACCGCTTTGCGGCGGTCCGTACACACATGAATGAGATCCTGACCAGCCTCTGGCAGCGGAAATCAGTCCGGGCCTACCGGGATGAGCCGGTCCCCGGTGAGCTGCGTCTCCAGATCCTGGAGGCCGCCTGTCAGGCGCCCACGGCGGGCAACCAGCAGCTCTATACCATTCTGGACATTACCGACCCCGCCCTCAAAAAGGCATTGTCTGAGACCTGCGACCACCAGCCCTTCATTGCCACGGCGCCCATGGTTCTGGTGTTCTGCGCCGACTGCAAAAAGTGGTATGACGCCTATCAGGAGGCCGGGTGTCAGCCCCGCCTGCCCGGTGTGGGAGACCTGATGCTGGCGGTGAGCGATGCAGTCATCGCCGCTCAGAACGCCGTGGTGGCCGCCGAGAGCCTGGGTCTGGGCTCCTGCTACATCGGCGATATTATGGAGAACTGCGAGGAGCAGCGGCGGCTGCTCCACCTGCCCGAGTATGTGTTCCCCGCGGCCATGCTGGTCCTGGGGTGGCCCACTCAGCAGCAGCAGGAGCGAGCGAAGCCTCAGCGCTGTGCCCTGGAGTACATCGTCCGGGAAAATCACTATCAGCCCATGGACGGCGCCACGCTTCGCGCCATGCTGGAGTATAAGGCGGGGGCGCGCTCTTTTGAGGACTGGTGTACGGCCTTCTGCAACCGAAAGTACAACTCGGAATTTTCCCGGGAGATGACCCGCTCCGTGGGGGAATATCTGAAGCAGTTCCAGGGAGAGACGCAGTAATACGAGCAGATTGTGAAAAACGCCCTGCGGCGGGACATGATTTGTCCCGCCGCAGGGCGTTTTTGTTCTTATTCCGGTACTCTCGTCAAAGTATTGCATCTACGGGTCTTTGCGGCAGCCCCTTATCTCAGAGATTGCGACACAGATACTGGGCATAGGCCGCCAGAGTAAGTCCGTCGGTGATGGTGCCGTCGGCGATCTGCGCCCGCAACTCTTCTTCGGTCACCCAGCGCAGTCCGTGAATACCCTCTCCGTTGTCCGGAGGGACGGAGGCATCCTCCACCCGGGCCAGAAAGACCTGCACCCGCCCGGCGCTCAGACCGGTGTCCGACTGGATATCCCCCAGATACTCCAATGTCTCCGGAAGAACATGGGCCCCGATCTCTTCGCGCAGCTCCTTGGCGGCGTTTTCAGCAGGGGAGAGGTCCTCCGCAAAGCCCCGGGGGAACTCACCGCCGCTCTCAGCGCGGGGC
>DYBS01000036.1:4476-5374 GCA_019418525.1 Clostridiales bacterium | reverse complement strand
GCCCGCCGCGGCGGGGGATGACTACCACGCCGTTGCTGTCGCTGTGGGGGTAGATCACCCGAGCGTAGGTGTACAGCTGCCCATGGGCCCCCACGCAGAGGTCGGCCAGTACCAGATAGTAGGGCGAATTGTCATAGACCACCCCCACCGGTTTTCCGGACGAGGCGGCAAAGGCCCGCAGGGCGGCCTCGTCCAAGCACAGGGGGATCTGTTGGGAAGGGGCAAAGAGCTCCGGGCGCTGCGCGGCCAGACGCAGATAATGGGTGATGGGGTCCATGGGATTTCCTCCTCGCATATGGTGTTGACACCAGCACAGACAAACACCCCCCGATGTGGGACTACATCAGGGGGTGGAACGGATTATGGGCTCAGCCGCCGTACTGCTTGCGCCCGGAGGTGTTGGGGATGTGGAGCTCCTCCCGGTACTTGGCCACGGTACGGCGGGAGAGCTGACAGCCCTCCGCCTCCATCTTCTCACAGAGCTTCTGGTCGGAGAGAGGGTGACGCTTGTCCTCCTCGTCCACCAGCCGTCGCAGCAGAGCCTTGGCGGCATCGGCGGTGCCGTCTCCCTCTTCGCCCAACTTGCGGGAGAAGAAGTAGCACAGGGGATAGACACCCCGGGCACACTGGAGGTATTTGTCCTTGATGGCCCGGCTGACAGTGGACTCGTGGACGCCGATCTCCGCTGCCACATCGGAGAGGAGCATGGGAGTCAGATGCCCCGGTCCCAGGCGGAAGAAGGGCTCCTGCCGGCGGAGGATGCACTTGGCACAGGAGAGAAGGGTGGTCCGGCGCTGCTCGATGGCGGACATGACCCATTTGGCCTGCTTCAGCTTTTCCGTGAGGTAGCACTCCACCTCCTGATCCGGCTGTGCCTCCAGCATGTGGGTGTAAGTAC
>DYBS01000036.1:0-4466 GCA_019418525.1 Clostridiales bacterium | reverse complement strand
CGTTGGGCAGCACCTCAAAGTGGTCGTACTGCTCCACCACCACCAGATCCGGGGTGATGTAGGAGGGGGCCTCCCGGCTGGCGAAACCGGCGCCGGGGCGGGGATTCAGGGCCCGGATGCGCTCACAGGCGGCTCGCACCTCCCCCACATCGGCCCCCATCCGGCGCGCCAGCAAGCCGTACTGGTTGCGGGCCAGAGCCTCCAGCCCATCCCGGGCGATGCGCAAGGCCAGCAGATCGGTGGGGTTGTTATGCTGGAGCTGAAGGCACAGGCACTCAGATAGGTTCCGTGCCCCCACGCCCACCGGGTCCAGGGATTGGATGAGGCGCAGGCCCTCCTCCATGGTGTCCACAGGCAGTCCGGCAGCACGTCCTAGTTCCTCCAGGGACTCGTCCAGCCAGCCGCTGGGGTTGAGGCTTTCCGCCAGAAAGTAAGCGGCATCGACCGCAGGGCCCTCCACAGAGAGACCCTGGAGCTGGAAGATCAAGTGCCCATACAGGGTATCTTCGTCGCTGGCCGCCACACCGAAGGGGGCCAGGGGCCGGTCCTCATCGTCTTGCTGATAGTAGACATGATTCTGCTGGTCGCTGCTCGCCAGCCACTCCAACTTGCGCAGTTCCTCCCGGTCGTCCTGCTGGCGCTCGAAGTGGTCCTCGGCCTCCAACACCGGGTTCTCCTGTAACGTGCGCTCTACGAACTCCAGGAGCTCCTGAGAGCCCATTTGCAGGATCTCCATGGACTGGATCAGCATAGGAGAGAGGATCTGAGCCTGTTTTTGTTCCAGTTTCAATTCCATTTACGTCTTACGTCCCTCCCTCTGGGCGGCTGCGCCCAGAAACTTGGCTCCTTATCACAGGGGGAAGGGCGGGCTCGCCTTACTGCCCGGCCCAGAGCTCCTCGGGGTAGAGGCCCTCCTCGGTCATGCGCTTCAGGGCGGCCACCACCGAGGGCTTGTCTTCATGGTAGGTAACGCCGTACCACTTGTCGTGGCTGGGGAGGACCTTGACCTGAGCTTTGCCCTCGGCAATGAGCTGACTGACCACGGCGGGCAGGTAGTATTCGCCCTTCAGGGGATTCTCCTGGAGCGCCCGGTCCAGGAAGGCGGGGAAGCGCTTCCAGGCCTCGTCCAGATAGCTGCGGGTGAAGCCCCACAGGTTCATGGATACCAGGGTATCCCCGTCCAGGTCGGTCCAGGTCTGTCCGCCGTCCTCGGTGAAGCGGGGACAGGCCTCGCCCTTTTCAATGTGAGTGTGCTCGGTGACGGTGAGCAAGTTCCCATCCCCATCGGCGGCGCACACGCCCCGAGAGACGTGGCCGAACTCAGTGACGGTGTTTTTGAGGAGATACCCCACCATGGCAAAGGAGTAGTGCTCCTGGGTGTCGGGGTGGGTGGTGAGGTAGTCGTACAGGACGCGGAAGCCCTCGGGACCATAGTAGTCGTCAGAGTTGATGATGGCAAAGGGACCGTCCACCACGTGGCGGGCGGCCAGGGCGGCCTGAGCGGTGCCCCAGGGCTTCACCCGGCCCTCGGGGACGGAATAGCCCTCGGGCAGGTCGTCGGAGCGCTGGAAGACATAGCGCACGTCCATCACCTTGGACAGGCGGTCGCCGATGGCCCGGCGGAAGTCCGCCTCCAGCTCGGGCTTGATGACAAAGACCACCGTGTCGAATCCGGCCCGGTGGGCGTCATAGATGGAATAGTCCACGATGAGCTGGCCGTGGGCGCCCACGGGGTCCAGCTGCTTGAGTCCGCCGTAGCGGCTGCCCATGCCGGCGGCCATGACAACAAGAACGGGCTTTTTCATAGATAAAACCTCCCAGTTTTTTGCGGGAATGGCGATAAAACGGGTCTTAAAAATTGAAAATATCTATTGGGATAGAAGCTACCTCAGACATTATAATACACCTTTCCCCATCGCGCAACTTCAAATAAAAGAAGGAGGGCGGAAAGCCCTCCTTCCAAAGATGCTGCGGGAAGCGGTCAGCGCTTCATATACTGGTAGACCACCGCGATGGCCTCCACCCGGGTGGCGGTGCGGTCGGGGGCGAAGCGCCCGGCGCTGTCACCGGCCACCAGGCCCAGCCCCTGCGCCAGGGCGGCGTAGCCCAGGTCCGCGGCGGGAATTGTATTTGCGTCGGTGTAGTCACAGCGGTAGATGCCCTCTAGCCGGGCCACGGGGCCGTAGCCCGCGCCATCCAGCAGGAGCTTCACCAGCTCCAGGCGGGTGACCGGGGCATCATCCTTGCGCTGATCGGGGGTGAGGATGCCCACGCGGTAGGCGTATTCGTAGAGGTCATCGGGGTCGCCCTCCGCCGGATCGTAGTAGTAGCTGCGGGTGCTGGCCAGCAGGGCCACCAGATCCAGCTGGGTCAGAGACTCATAGGGCCGCAGGCTGCCGCCCCACCAGCCCACGCTATATTCGGCCAGGGCCAGGGCCTGAGTTTTGCCCCAGCAGTCCTCCAGGTCGTCGTAGGTGATGGTGCGGTCCTTCTGCTCAGGATAGATCACCTCGCCGGTCTTGGCGTCCACGCCCCGGATGGTCTGTTCACTCTCCAGGGTGTAGCCCAGCTTGAGGGCGTAGTAGTAGGAGTAGCCCCACTCCAGGATGGGCGCTGCCCCGGGGGCATTGGGGTCCAGGGCGGTGGGGACGGCTTGATAGCCCAAAGTGACGGCGTAGGCGGCGAAGTAGGCGTCCATGGCGTCCTCGGCGGAGATGAGGCCATCGGCACTCTGGAAGGTAATCGCATTGTCATAGTCCTTGTACAGGTAGGCGATGGTGCCGTCGGCGCCGTCCACATGGACGGAGAGGGCGTTGTCGGGGAAGAAATAGCCGTTGACCTTCTGGGCATAGCGGAAGGTGTAATACCCGCTGTCTGCGGCGTCGGAGCTGTCGTAGAGGTCGCACTGGGCAAACTCGTCCCCCCAGAGCTCCTTCAGGAAGGATTCCGCTGTGGCTTGGGCTGTCTGCTGGGAGACAGCGGCCTTGGCGTCCTCCTCGTAGGGGCGGCTGGAGTAGAGGGACTGGATGGCGCCGGTGCGTGCATCCACGGTGATCTGGCGGCTCCAGAAGCCCTTGTCCAGAGCGCGGGTGTAGCGGAGGGAGGCCAGGACCTGGTCGGTCTCTTCCTCCAGGGTATAGGCAAAGGAGGAGAGCTGAGAGCCGCTGAGGCCAAGGGCCTTCTGGGCGCGGAGCAGGGCATCCAGAGCGTCCTTGCTCTGGACGCCCTCCAACTTGGCAATGCCCTCTTGCTCGGCCTGGGAGAGTCCATTCTCCCCCTTGTCGGGAGCCACGCCGGACTCGCCGCCGGTGGCGGAGTCGCTGCCGCTGCCCAGACCCTCATAGAGGGCGCTCAGGTCGATGAGCTCCCCGGTGGCGGCGTCCACATAGAACTGGCCGCTGTGGTCGGGAAGGTAGCGGAGAACGGCGGTATCCTCGTCGCCGTCCCGGACGTATTCCAGGCGCAGACCCAGGGTGGTGCGCAGCTTGGCTCCCGCGTCGGCGGAGGAAACAGCGGCATCCGGGGAGGGGACGCCCTCCTCAAAGGGCTGATCCAGGTCGCTGCGGGAGAAGGAGTACACCGTGCCGTCCGTGGCCGACACGTCCAGAGAGAAGGTGAAAGGGGAGGGGAGGCCGTTGAGCTGGATGGAGCCATAGAAGAAGTACATGGTGTCTCCCGGCCGGGCGGTGCCCTCGTCAAAGACGGCGCTCTCGTTCGCCGAGAGGACCTTGTCCAGAAAGGCCTGAGCAGAGGTCTGGGCCTGCTCCCGGCTCATGGCGGGGAGGGTGGCTACCGAGTCGGAGCTGGTGGAGTAGTCGGAATGGGAGAGACGATACTGATAGATCTTGCCGTCCTCACCGGCGATGACGGAGAGGTCCTGGTCCTCGCCGGTCCACTGAAGGGACCAGTAAGGGCGAAGGCCCTCCCGCAGGTTACCGGAGAAGGAGTCGTATTCGTCCCCGATGTCCAGGGTCGTTTTTACCTTGAGGGTCACTTGGGTGAGGCGCTCATCCGCCGCCGCGGCGGAAACCGGAAGAGACAGGGCGCACAGCAGCGCCAGGGAGAGCAGAACACTGAGCAGACGTTTCATCTTCACATCCTCCTTTGTGGGGCAGTCCCCGTGTTGGGCTTTTAGACGAAAAGACTGGAAAGAAGTTCCGCTTTTCTTGGATAAAATTTTCAGAAATCAGGGCAGGTACTCATTCGCCGTACCACATATCCCACAATTCCTCCCATGTTACGAGAGGCTCGTCCTCACTGGGGGCGGTGGGGATGGACTGCTGGGTGGGAGAGACGGTGCTCTCCAACACGGCATCGATCCGGCCCAGGTAGCGCCCTGCAATGGAGAAGGTCCCGGAGCTGCTGAGATCGTCGGACTGGAGGGTGAGGACCCACTCCACCGGAGAGACCCCCTTCACAGCCAGGTGCAGGTCCAGATCGGCGCTGGTGATGGCGCTGTCCTTTAC
>DYBS01000354.1 GCA_019418525.1 Clostridiales bacterium | reverse complement strand
TCTTGGTGACGGCCTGGCCGAGGCCGTCACCAAGATGTCCTTCGGCAACACCATCGGCTTCACCGCCTGCGGCGACCGGGATTGGTACGCCGTGATGCCCGGCGCTATCGTTGCCGAGCTTACCGAGGACTGCACTTGCGGCGAGCGCATCGGTACCACCACCGCCGAGCCGGTTATCACCCTCGGCCAGGACACCGCCCCCATTGCGGAACTGCTGGCCCTCAACGAGGCCGTCCTGGAAGACGTGTACCCCAACCGCACCGCCGACTCCGGCGCGGTGGAGGCCGTGTCCTGGATGGAGCGCTCCCCCGCCGTGTGCAAGCACAAGGTGGCCACCCCCAAGGTGGTCATCCCCGTGTTCCCCGGCACCAACTGTGAGTACGACTCCGCCCGGGCCTGCCGCCGGGCCGGTCTGGACCCCGAGATCGTGGTGGTGCGCAACCTGAGCTCCGCCGCTCTGGAGGAGTCTGCCCAGGCCCTGGAGGGGGCCATCCGTGGGGCTCAGATGGTATTCATCCCCGGCGGCTTCTCCGGTGGCGACGAGCCGGAGGGCTCCGCCAAGTTCATCGCCTCCTTCCTGCGCAACCCCCGCCTCACCGACGCCATCCACGACCTGCTCAAAAACCGGGACGGCCTGATGCTGGGCGTGTGCAACGGCTTCCAGGCCCTCATCAAGCTGGGTCTGGTGCCCTACGGCGAGATCCGGGACATGGACGAGAACTGCCCCACCCTGACCTTCAACAACATCGGCCGCCACCAGAGCCGCTATGTCACTACCCGGGTGGCCAGCGTCAACTCCCCCTGGATGCTCAAGTCCAACGTGGGCGACCTTCACGCCATCCCCATCTCCCACGGCGAGGGCCGCTTCGTAGCGCCCCAGAGCGTGCTGGAGGACCTGATCGCCCACGGCCAGGTGGCCACTCAGTATGTGAACCTGGAGGGCAAGCCCTCCATGGACATCGACGTGAACCCCAACGGCTCCCTGTGGGCCATCGAGGGCATCTTCTCCCCCGACGGCCGTGTGTTCGGCAAGATGGGCCACTCTGAGCGCCGCGGCCCCTGTGTGGCCGTCAACATCCCCGGCGAGAAGCACCAGCCCCTCCTGGAGAGCGGCGCGCTCTACTTCAAATAATCGGTTTCACCCACCACGCCCCCGGCAAATGCCGGGGGCGTTTTGTATTATGTCTACCGTTCACACATTATTCACATAGATTTCAAAGTCTGTCCAACTCTTAAAAGGAAATGCGTGGTATTCTTATCATGCAGTCAGGGAAAACCCAACTACCACTGCTCCAGACTGCGGGAGCAGACAAGAAACACCACGGAAGTGCCGTGTTTTCAAATAAAAAAGTGTTTTTCATTTTACCTCCTCTCTTTCTCTCTCTTTCAAACGGAAAAAGGCCCGTCCGGTTTCGGACGGGCCTTTTTCTATGCCCAGCTTGGGCAAAAGGGATGCGCTCGCCGCGCGGGCCGCCTACTCGGCGGGAGCACCGCTTTCTTTGCAAAGA
>DYBS01000353.1 GCA_019418525.1 Clostridiales bacterium | reverse complement strand
GGTGGTGGCCGCGGCCGCCTGTCTGGGCAAGGCCGCCGGCGCCCGCGGCATGGTGGGCGGTCAGGCGCTGGATATGGCGGGAGAGGGCCACGCCCTGTCCCTGTCCGACGTGGAGGAGCTGCAGCGCCTCAAGACCGGCGCCCTTATCGCCGCGGCGGTGGAGATGGGCTGCATCTTGGCCGGCGGCGGGGAGGAAGACCGCGCCGCAGTGCGCCGCTACGCCCAAAAGCTGGGCCTGGCCTTCCAGATCCGGGACGACATGCTGGATGTGGAGGGGGACGAGCAGACGCTGGGCAAACCCATCGGCTCCGACGCCGAGAACGAAAAGACCACCTTTGTCACCCTGAAGGGCCTGGAGCGCTGCCAGGAGCTGGTGGAAGAGCTGACCGGCGAGGCGCAGCAGGCGCTCTCCCCCTTCGGCGAGAGGGCTGCGTTCCTCTGCTGGCTGGCAGGGGAGCTGGTGGCCCGGAAGAAGTAGTGAGGCGGACGTATGAAGAACGTCAGTGAGGTTCTGACAGGAAACCTGATCCTCAACCTGTCCATTCTGGCCTGGGCCATCGCCCAGGTGCTGAAGGTTTTGCTGGTCCTCATCACCAAGCACCGCTGGGACTGGAGGCACATCCTCTCCAGCGGCGGTATGCCCAGCTCCCACTCGGCATTCGTCTGCGCCTGCGCCACTTCGGTGGGTATGATGCAGGGGTTCGGGTCGGTGAGCTTCGCCATCGCGGCGGTGGTGGCCATCGTGGTCATGTACGACGCGTCCAACGTCCGCCGCGCGGCGGGCGAGATGGCCAAGATCCTCAACTACATGATGGACCACTGGCAGGAGATGCGCCCGGCTTTCTTCAGCAAGGAGCTGAAGGAGCTGCTGGGCCATACCCCCTTTCAGGTCCTGATGGGCGGCCTGCTGGGTGTCGCGGTGGGTGTGGCCGGTATGTTCATCTGGGGCTGAGCCCTGAATCCGTTTGGAGGCGGTAGTATCAACACGACTGAGGAATGCTATGACCTGAGTTCCATCACCGACCAGGAGGCCGAGGCGCTGTGTGCCCGCCTGCGGGCCGAGCTCATCCAGTCGGTCTCCCGCACCGGCGGACACCTGGCCTCCAATCTGGGTGCGGTGGAGATCACGGTGGCCATCCACCGGGTCTTCGATACCAGCCGGGACCGGCTGGTGTTCGACGTGGGACATCAGTGCTATATCCATAAAATGCTCACCGGCCGAAAAGACCGCATGGACACCCTGCGGACGTTCGGCGGGCTGGCGGGCTTCCCCAAGCCGGCGGAGAGCATCCATGACGCCTTTATCGCGGGCCACGCATCCGATTCGGTGTCGGTAGCCGTGGGCATGGCCCGGGCCCGCACCCGGCTGGGGGAGGACTACCATGTGCTGGCCCTCATCGGGGACGGCGCCCTCACCGGGGGGCTGGCCTACGAGGGCCTGTCTGACGCGGGGGGGAGCGGCGAGCCCCTGATCGTCATCCTTAACGACAACGGCATGTCCATCACGAAAAATGTGGGCGGAGTGG
>DYBS01000352.1 GCA_019418525.1 Clostridiales bacterium | reverse complement strand
GGGAGTCCAGAGGGGGGTATCCCCCCTCTGGGCTTTCTTTCCCACCGCTTTCTTTTGCAAAGAAAGCGGTGCCCCGTCCGGGCAGGACACCCGAGCCAGGCTGGCGGCCCGCGCGGCGAGCGCACATCCATATAAAAATGCGGAGAGCCGTCTCCAGCTCTCCGCGTTTCTGATGTTGTTACAGCAGGATGACGCCCGCATCCTGGCAGGCTGCGATGGTCTCGGGGTCCCAGACGCTGGCCTGGACCTCGCCGATGTGGGCCTTGCCCAGCAGGATCATACACAGCCGGGACTGGCCGATGCGGCCGCCGATGGTGAGGGGCAGCTTCCCCTCCAGCAGCAGTTTATGGAAGGTGAGGTTCCGGCGGTCGTCGCACCCGGCGGCGGTGAGCTGCTTGTCCAGCACCTCGGGGCTGACCCGGATGCCCATGGAGGACACCTCGAAGGCCCGGCCCAGGACGCTGTTCCACAGCAGGATGTCGCCGTTGAGGCTCCAGTCGTCGTAGTCGGGGGCCCGGCCGTCGTGGGGCTTGCCCGACTTCAGCGGCGCGCCGATCTGCATGAGGAAGGTGGTGGGGTGGTCCTTCACCCAGGCATTCTCCCGCTCCTTGGGAGAGAGGTTGGGCCAGCGGTCCTCCAGCTCCTGGGTGGTGACGAAGGACACCTCGGGGTGCAGGCCCGGCAGGGCGGTGAGCTGGGGGTACACCGAGCGCAGGGTGGACTGAGTCTCGCACATGGCCTTGACGATGGTGCGCACCGTATTCTTCAGGTACTCCTCGGTACGGTCCCGGGGGGCGATCACCTTCTCCCAGTCCCACTGGTCCACATACACCGAGTGGAGGTTATCCAGCTCCTCGTCCCGACGGATGGCGTTCATATCGGTATAGAGGCCCTCGCCCACCGAGAACTGGTAGCGGTACAGGGCCATGCGCTTCCACTTGGCCAGGGAGTGGACCACCTGGGCGTCCCGACCGGCGGCGGGGATGTCGAAGGAGACGGGGCGCTCCACGCCGTTCAGATCGTCGTTCAGGCCGGTGGCCGCCTCCACGAACAGGGGGGCCGACACCCGGCGCAGGTGGAGGGCGCCGCCCAGGGTGTCCTCAAAGAGGCGCTTCAAAAGACCGATGGCCTTCTGGGTATCATAGAGGTTGAGGCAGGGGGCATATCCCGCCGGGATGACGGTCTTTTCCATGGCGATCTCTCCTTATCCGCAACGGCGGGCCGTCCCGCCGCAGCTATACCAGAATTATGATGGCATTATAACCCATTCCCTCCCCCTGTGGCAAGGGTCCCTTCCGCTGAAAAAAAGCCGGATGGGTGACAACTTTTTGGCGTCTGCCTGTGTCTAACAGACAGAACACGCCGAAAGGAGGCGCCTCCATGGCGCGCCGCCCGTCCCGCCGCCGACGGCGCTCTCCGGGCCGGAGCGCCGTGCGGATCCTGTTTGTCTCCCTCTTTCTGATCGGAGCCTTCCTGCTCTCCGGGCACAGCCCCAGCGCCGTGCCCCCTCGGTCCACCCCCGATCCCCGGGCCC
>DYBS01000351.1 GCA_019418525.1 Clostridiales bacterium | reverse complement strand
GGGCGGAGGCGGAACAGCGCATCGCCCGGCACCGCGCCCTCCGGGCGGGCAAGGGGTTTTCCACGCTGGAGCGGCCCGTTGTACCCGCCCCAGCGGAGATCCCCGCCGGAAGCACGGTGCTGCTGGAGGACCTCTCCAACCTGCTGGCCAACACCCTGTTTTCCCCTGCTCCGCCCCAGGACCCCGCCGCTGTGGTGCTGGAGGGCCTGGACGCCCTTCTCTCCCGCTGCGGCCACCTCATCATCGTGAGCAACGAGATCTTCTCCGACGGCAGGTCCTACGCCCCGGACACCACCGCCTTTGTGACCGCTCTGGCCGTCCTCCACCGGGAACTGGCCCGGCGGGCTGACCTGGTGGCCGAGGTGGTGTGCGGCCTGCCGCTGGTGCTGAAAGGAGCCCTTCCCCCATGCGTGACGCCTTCGTGATCGCCTTCTCCACCTACTCCCGCATACCCATGCCCCGGGTGGAGTGGGGGCCAAAAGCCATGAAATTTGCCATCTGCTTCTTCCCACTGGTGGGGGCGGCGGTGGGCGCCTTTGCCCTGCTGTGGGTGTGGCTGTGCAGGACACTGGGGCTCTCCGGGCTGCTGCCCGCCGCCGGGCTCACTGCCCTCCCCCTTCTCCTCACCGGCGGCATCCACATGGACGGCTTTTGCGACACCGTGGACGCCCTCTCCTCCCACCAGACCCGGGAGCGGATGCTGGAAATTTTGAAGGACTCCCACTGCGGGGCCTTCGCCGTCATCTTCGCCGGGGTGTGGCTGCTGCTGTACACCGCCGCCGTGCAGTCGGTAAATTCGCTGCGGGAGGCGGGCATCCTGGCCCTGGGGTTCGTCCTCTCCCGCTCCCTCAGCGGCCTGGCTCTGGCCAACTGGAAGGGCGCCCGGCCCTCCGGGATGCTCCAGGCCTTCGCCGACGCCGCCCACCGGAGGGCGGTCACCGCTACCATGGCGGTCTTTCTGGTCCTCTCCGCCGCCGGGATGCTCCTGCTCTCCCCCATCCGGAGCGGTGTGGCCCTGGTCGCGGCGGGGCTGGCCTTTCTCCACTACCGGCATATCTCCTACTCCCGCTTCGGCGGCATCACCGGCGATCTGGCCGGTTATTTTGTGCAGCTGTGCGAGCTGGCCGTGGCTCTGGCCCTGGCCTTCACCGCGCCGCTGGTCTGAGGTGATCCCTATGATGCTCTTTGTGGGCGGACAGGCCCAGGGTCAGGCGGAGTACGCCGCCGCCGCCACCGGCCGCACCCCTGTGCCATGTGCCACACCGGAGGAGGCGTTTTCCTCCCCCGCTATTGACCAGTTCCATCTCCTCTGCCGGGTCCTTCTGGAACAGGGCTGCGATGTGAACGCCTTTGTGGACCGGCTCTTGGACGAAAATCCCGGCGTTGTGATCGTGAGCGATGAGATCGGTTTGGGCGTCGTGCCCCTGGACCCCTTCGAGCGCCGCTGGCGGGAGGAGACCGGCCGTGCCCTGTGCCGCCTGGCCGCCGCCTCAGAGCGGGTGGAGCGGGTGTGCTGTGGACTGGGGGTAAGGCTGAAATGACGGAGTTTCTGTTCC
>DYBS01000350.1 GCA_019418525.1 Clostridiales bacterium | reverse complement strand
GGGCGATCTTGGTAAATATCTGAGAACGCTTGGCGTCCGCCGCGCCCTTGGTCTTCTGAATATTGTGCCACTTGGAGTGTCCAGACATACTATCGTTCCCTTCTTATCATCCTGCGGCCCTGCCGCGTGGCGGCAAGCGCCGAAAATCAGCGCAACTAGTCTATCACAGCCGGCCGCACTTTGCAACCCCTGCCGCTTACAGACAGGCGTATACCTCTTTATGGACGGCGCTGCGCACCACTTCCAGGCCGGGGAACCCGGTCTTCAGCCAGCGCTCCAGCACCGGGCAGACCACCTGCTCGGTGGGATAGTGGCCCGCGTCGATGAGGTTGATGCCCAGGGCCTTGGCGTCCAGGAACACGTTGTACTTCACATCCGCGGTAACAAAGGTATCGCACCCCAGCTTCACCGCGTCGGAGAGCATGTCGCCGCAGGCGCCGCCTCCCACCGCTACCCGGCGCACCGGACGGCGGGCGTCCACATACCGCACCGCGGCGGCGTTCAGGGCCTCCTTCACCTCCTGGGCGAAGGCGGGCAGGTACACGGGCACGCCCTCCCGCACGCCCACACGGCCGATGCCGTAAGGCCGGGCCAGGGCGTCCACTCCATCGGGGTGGAGCTGCTCCAGGTGATGCAGGTTCAGCGCCGCGGCCAGGGCGTCATTCACGCCGCCCTGCACCGCGTCCAGGTTGGTGTGGGCGCAGATGGCGGACAGTCCCCCCTCCACCAGTGCCAGCAGCACCCGGCCAGTGGGGTCGGCGTCGGTGATGGACTTGGCGGGGTGGAAGATCACCGGGTGGTGGGAGACGATGAGCTGGGCCCCCAGCTCCACGGCCTCCGCCACCACCTCCTCGGTGATGTCCAGGCTGACCAGGACCTTCTTTACCTCCTGCTCGCCGTGGCCCACCAGGAACCCTGCGTTATCGAAGTCCATCTGGTAGGAAAAGGGGGCCAGGTTGTCCAGATAGCGATAGATCTCCATTACATTTGGCATGTTTCCAACTCCTTTTGCATGGTGATGAGGCCCTCCCGCACGGCGGAGAGCTCCTCCCGCCAGGGCACGTCCTCGGGGCGGGTGGAATGGGAGATGCCCTCCAGGGCCCGCTCCACCCGATGTCTCAGCCCTTCCAGCAGTGCCGGGCGCAGGGGATCGCCCCGGCCGTGTTCCTGCCGGCCCGCCCAGCACTCGGCGGGGGTGAGTGGGCCCTCCTCCCCCGGCACCACGTCCAGAACGGTGTAGATAGTCCGCCCCTCCTGCCGCAGCAGCTCCCGCTCTACCTTATAACCGTGGCGCTGGAGCCAGGCGCGCAGCTCCGGCAGAGTACTCATGGGCTGGAGGAGCAGCCGGTGTTCCCCCAGACGGGTCCAGGGGGCGGCGGCCAGAATGGAGCAGATGGTCTCCCCGCCCATACCGGCGATGGCGATGACCTCCACCTCCTCGGGGGAGATCCGGTCCAGCCCGCTGCACAGGCGGAAGGAGATCCGGTCGGTGAGGCCGTAGCGCACGGCAGTCTGCCGGGCCCGGTCCAGAGGGCCGGGGCGCAGGTCAGAGGCGATGGCGTGGTCAATCACCCCCTGCTG
>DYBS01000035.1:3199-15583 GCA_019418525.1 Clostridiales bacterium | reverse complement strand
TCGCCCACATAGCCCGCCTCGGTGAGGGTGGTGGCGTCAGCAATGGCGAAGGGCACCTTCAGGATGCGCGCCAGCGTCTGGGCAAAGAGGGTCTTGCCGCTTCCGGTGGGCCCGATGAGAAGGATGTTGCTCTTCTGGAGCTCCACATCCTCTCCCCCGCCGAAGTAAATGCGCTTATAGTGGTTGTACACCGCCACCGAGAGGGCTACCTTGGCCTCCTCCTGGCCGATGATATACTGGTCCAGCACCTGGCGGATCTCCCGGGGCGTGGGGATCACGTCGGGCATTTCCAGGCTGGTCTCAGGCTCGTCGGCATTGTAATCCTCATCCAGAATGCTCATGCAAAGCTGCACGCACTCGTTGCAGATGTAGGCACCGGGGCCGGCGATGATACGGGCCACCTGCTCCTGATGCTTGCCGCAGAAGGAACAGCGGACCGACTTGTGTTCGTCATTTTTTGCCATGTTCTTACCTCGGTTACAGGCACAGCGTGCCGATTCAGACAGGCCGCGGAGGAGCGGGCGCAAAATACCCCCGCTCCCCCGGACTTGTTACCGCTGATAGATGACCTGATCGATGAGGCCGTACTCCTTGGCCTCCTCGGCGGACATGAAGTTGTCCCGCTCGCAGTCGGCGGTGACCACCTCCAGAGGCTTGCCGGTATTGTCGGCCAGGATGCGGTTCATCCGCTTCTTGATGATCTCCAGGCGCTTGAGGTGGATGGCCATATCGGTGATCTGGCCCTGAGTCCCCGCGGAAGGCTGGTGGATCATGATCTCGGCGTTGGGCAGGGCGATGCGCTTGCCCTTGGCGCCGGAGGAGAGCAGAAAAGCTCCCATGCTGGCCGCCATGCCGATGCAGATGGTGGACACGTCGCACTTGATGTACTGCATCGTGTCATAGATGGCCATGCCGTCGGTCACACTGCCGCCGGGGCTGTTGATGTAGAACTGAATGTCCTTGTCGGGGTCCTGGGCCTCCAGATACAGCATCTGGGCCACCACCAGGCTGGCTGTGGTGGCGTTGACCTCCTCCCCCAGAAAGATGATGCGGTCGTTGAGCAGGCGGGAGAAGATGTCATAGGACCGCTCCCCCCGGCTGGTCTGCTCCACTACATAGGGAACTAAACTCATGGCTCGGTACTCCTTTAATTCGATGTCGGGTCCGGGAAGCCCCGTCCCGGCCATCCTCTCCGGCCCGGCGGGCATCCACACACAGAGTATACCCGCATGCTGGAGGATTATACCAGACCGATTACTCGGCGGCCTTCTCCTTGGCCACGCCGGTGCTGAAGACCAGCTCGGCGGCCTTCTCACGGCACATGTCCTTCTTCAGGTCGTCCACCACCAGGACCTTGCGCAGCTCCTCCTCGGGCATGCCGTACTGGAGAGCCAGCTCCTTGATCTTGGCGTCGGCCTCCTCGTCGGAGACGGTGATACCCTCGGCGTCCACGATGGCGCCCAGAGCCAGATCACTCTGCACCTGCTTGAGGGCGCTCTCCTTGGCCTGCTCCTTCAGCTGGTCCTTGGTCATGCCCATCATGGACAGGTACTGATCGAAGGGGATGCCCTGAGAGGTGACTCGCTGGGCGTAGTTGTTGACCAGCTTGTCGGCTTCGTAGTCCACCATGGCGTCGGGGATCTCCACCTCCATGTTGGCCACGACCTGCTCCATCAGGGCGTTGCGGAAAGCGTTCTTGGCGTTCTCCTCGCGGCGCTCCTTCAGCTTCTCGGCCAGGTTGGCACGGAAGGCGTCCAGAGTGTCGAACTCGGACACGTCCTTGGCGAACTCGTCGTCCAGGGTGGGGACCTTCTTCTCCTTGACCTCGTGGACCTTGACCTTGAACACCACGGGGGCGCCGGCCAGCTCAGTGGCGTGATAGTCCTCGGGGAAGGTGACGTTGACGTCCTTCTCGTCGCCGGCCTTGGTGCCCACCAGCTGATCCTCGAAGCCGGGGATGAAGGAGCCGGAGCCCAGCTCCAGGCTGTGGCCCTCGGCCTTGCCGCCGTCAAAGGCCACGCCGTCCTTGAAGCCCTCGAAGTCGATGACCACGGTGTCGCCGTTCTGGGCCTCGCGGTCCACGCTCACCAGCTCGGTGGCGCGGTTGATGAAGGGCTTCATCTCGTTGTCCACGTCCTCGTCGGTGACGTTGACGGTCTCCTTCTCGGCGGTCAGGTCCTTGTACTGGCCCAGCTTGACCTCGGGACGGACGGTGACCTTCGCCTTGAAGGTGAAGCCGTCCTTGCCGACCTCCTGGATCTCCACGTCGGGCCAAGCCACCACGTCCAGCTTCTCCTGCTCCACGGCGGTGGCATAGGCCTCGGGATAGAGCTCGTTGATGGCGTCCTCATAGAACACGGCGGAGCCGTACATGCCCTCGATGACCTTCCGGGGGGCCTTGCCCTTGCGGAAGCCGGGGATGTTGATCTTGCCGCGCTGCTTCTTGTAGACCTTCTCGATGGCGGCCTCGAACTCGTCGTGACCGACCTCGATCACCAGTTCAACAATGCTCTTTTCCTGCTTTTCGACGCTCTTGACATTCATGTTGTTACTTCCTCCTATCGGTTCTGCCCGGCGCGCTGCACCGGAGGCAGTCGCCTTGTCGCATGATCTGTATAAGTGTATCAGAACTGCGCACAGATTTCCAGCGTTTTTGTAAAAATTCTTTGCTTTCTCCCAATTTCCTCAGTCCAGGACCTTTTTCGGGCGGAATCCCAGGTAATCGGCCGCCGTCAGACGGTATTCCACCCCCTGCACCACGCCCTCCACCGCCAGGCGGTGGCTCCCGCCGTGGAGGTGGCCGTAGTAGCAGGTGCGCACTTGGTAGCGCTCCAGCAGGTCCAGGATCTCGGGACAGGTGTAGCCCTGGTAGCAGGGCGGGTAGTGGAGGAAACACAGCTTCTCCCGCTCCCCCGCCGCCTTCAGGGAGGTCTCCAGTCGGATGAGCTCCCGGCGGAACACCTTCTCGTTGTGTCCGCCGGCGTCCTCCTCATAGAACCAGCCCCGGGTGCCGCACAGGGCGATATCCCCGTAGAAATGGCAGTTGTTGTGGAGCAGCATCAGGTTGGAAAAGCCCTCCTCCTTCCAGAAACGCTCCATCTTGGTGGCGGTGTTCCACCAGTAGTCGTGGTTGCCCTTGAGGACGATCTTCCGCCCCGGGAACTCCTCCAGGAAGGCGAAGTCTGCCCGGGCGTCCAGGAGGCTCATGCCCCAGGAGATATCCCCGCAGAGCACCAGGGTGTCCCCCTCCTTCAGTATGCTCAGTCCCTCACGGAGCTTGTCCACGTACCCGGTCCAGGCACCCCCGAACACTTCCATGGACTTGTTGCAGGTAAGGGAGAGGTGGGTGTCCCCTATCACATACAGCGCCAAAGGACCACCTGCCTTATTTCAGGAACTCCAGCACCCGCTGCTCCAGCTCCTCCTTGGTGGTTACCTGGCCGAAGCGGGTACGCCGATCCTTCAGGATGGCCAGGGAACGGGGCGGCTTGATGCCGGTGAGGTCGGCCAGCTGGTCGATGACCTCCAGTCCCTCCCCCGGCTGCTTGCCCAGGGCGGTGAGCACGTCGGAGCAGAACTTGTAAGGGCTGGCGGTGGACACCACGATGGTGGGGGTCTCATCCTCGGTGGCGGCCCGGTAGTCCTCCAGGACCTTGAAGGCCACGGCGCTGTGGGGGTCGGCCAGGTAGTGGTTCTCGTTCCACAGCTTGCGGATCTGGGCGCGGGTGGCCTCGTCATCGCAGCAGCCGGCGGCGAAATCCCGTTGGAAGCGGGCCTTCACCGCGTCGCTCACCTCGTAGCGGCCGGAGGCGGCCAGCTGCTCCATGTAGCTGCGCACCTCGGCGTCGTTGCGGTCGGCGTACTCGAAGAGCATCCGCTCCAGATTGGAGGAGACGAGGATGTCCATGGAGGGCGAGATGGTGTTATAGAAGGTGCGGTTGCGGTCGTAGAGGCCGGTGCGGATGAAGTCGGTGAGCACATTGTTGGCGTTGGAGGCGCAGATGAGCCGCCCCAGAGGTACGCCCATCATCTTGGCGTAGTAGGCCGCCAGAATGTCGCCGAAGTTGCCGGTGGGCACGCAGACGTTGACCAGATCGCCCTTCTGGATCTTCTCGTCCCGCATCAGGTCGCAGTAGGCCGACACGTAGTAGACGATCTGAGGCAGCACCCGGCCCCAGTTGATGGAATTGGCGGAGGAAAAGAAATACTCCCGCTCGGCCAGCTTGGCCCGCAGGTTCTCGTCGGAAAACAGGCGCTTGACGCCGCTCTGTGCGTCGTCAAAATTGCCCTCCACGGCGCACACGCCCACGTTCTCGCCCTCCTGGGTGAGCATCTGGAGCTCCTGGATGGCGGAGACGCCGTCCTTGGGGTAGAACACCAGGATGCGGGTGCCCTTCACGTCCCGGAAGCCCTCCATGGCCGCCTTGCCGGTGTCGCCGGAGGTGGCCACCAGGATGCAGGCGGTCTTGCGCTCGGCGGTCTTTTCCAGGGAGGCGGTGAGCAGGTGGGGCAGCATCTGCAGCGCCATATCCTTGAACGCGCAGGTGGGCCCATGCCACAGCTCCAGACTGTACGTATTGCTGTCGATCTCCCGGACCGGGGCCACCTCCCGGGTGTCGAACTTGTTCTCACCGTAGGCCCGCTTGGCGAACGCCGTCAGCTCCGACGCGGTGAAGTCGTCCAGATAGGGCTTCATCACATACACCGAGCGCTGCTGATAGCTCATATCCCGCATGGTGTCCAGGGCGTTCTGGGACAATTTGGGGAACACCTCCGGCGTGAAGAGCCCGCCGTCCCCGGCCAGGCCCTGGGCGATGGCCTCGGAGGCCAGACGCTTGACGCCCTTGTTTCTCGTGCTTACATAGTACATACTTCGTTCACTACCCTCATCAGATTATCGAAAAAGATGGCATGCACCAGCGTCTCGGAATAATTCCGCCGGAGCAGCCCCTCGTAAAGCGATCCCAGGTCCTGGATGCCGGTGATTCCGTCAGGGAAACAGTCGCCGCACCCGTCCAGATCTCCGCCGATGCAGATGCTGCGCTCCCCGCCCAGGGACAGGAAGTGCTCGATGTGGGCGATGGCGCCGTCCACGGTGGCCGGCTCCCCCACAAAGGCACGGAACAGGTTCAGCCCCGCCACGCCGCCGGAGCGGACGATGGCGGAAAACATGTCGTCGGTGAGATTGCGCTTCTCCGGGCACACAGCACGTGCGTTGGAGTGGGTGGCCACAAAGGGCCCCTCCACCAACTCGGCCACGTCCCAGAAGCCCGGGTCGGACAGGTGGGATACGTCCACCAGCATCCCCAGCTCCCCCATCCGCTGAACAAAGGCGCGGCCCTGGGGGCTGAGGCCCCGCTCCGTCTCCTCCACGATGGAGCCCGAGAGGGCGTTTGCGTGGTTCCAGGTCAGGATCACCGCCCGGACGCCCCGCTTCCAGCCCGCCTCCAGGCCCTCCAGGGAGCAGCCCAGCAGCTCCGCCCCCTCTACCGAGAGGACGGCGGCGCATTTCCTGGCGTCCAGCGCGGCGCGGACCTCGGCCCCGGTGCGGCACTGGGCCATCCGGTCACCGTTGGCCGCCAGCTCCTCCTCAAAGAAACGGCAGCCCACTTCAAACACCGTCTCCGGCGACGCGCCGCCGCCGGGGATCACGTCGGGCTCGGGAAAGAGGGCGAAGAACTGCGCCCAGGGTCCCAATGCTCTCCCCCGCTCCAGGTCGATGTTCCCGGCGTTGTGCGCCAGCCGCGTCCCCTCCCGGAGACAGCGGGTCAGGGTGTCACAGTGTGCGTCAAAAAGCTCCATGTCATCCCCTCCAGTTTCGCCCCTTCCCCGGAGGGTCAGAAGGCGTTTTCGAGATAGCGGATTTTAGGCGCGGGCGTGTTTACCCCATTCGGGGCCAGCACCTCCGCCACATCAAAGCGGGGCTGCTTTTCGGTGGGGTGCGTGCTGAGGTAGCACTCCGCCGTGGTGCGCAGCCGCTGCTGCTTGCGGTAGTCCACCGCCTCCGCGCCGCTGACCGGGCCCTTGCCGCTGCGGAGCTTCACCTCCACAAAGGCCAGGAACTTCCGGTTCTCCGCGATGAGATCGATCTCTCCGAAGCGGGTGCGGTAGCCCGAGGCCACCACGGTCCACCCCTTCTTCCGCAGGTATTCGGCCACTTGTGCCTCGCCCCAGCGGCCCAGAAGGGTGCGCTCTCCCCCGCTCACAGGTTTTTCAGGAACGTACGGCGGTGGATGGGCGAGGGCCCATACTGCCGCAGTTTTTCATAATGTAGGGCCGTGCCGTATCCCTTGTGCTTCTCAAAGGCGTACTGGGGATACCGGACGGCCATTTCCTCCATAAAGCGGTCCCGGCTCACCTTGGCCAGGATGGAGGCCGCCGCAATGGAGGCGGACAGGCTGTCCCCCTTCACCACCGTGCGGTGGGGCGCGGTGATAGCTGCGCCCTTCCCCTTGTCCCGGTTGCCGTCGATGAGGGCGAAGTCCGCCGGAGGCTCCAGCTGGTCGATGGCCAGCTGCATGGCCTTCATCCGGGCGGTGAGGATGTCGGTCTCGTCGATCTCGGCGGCGTCCACAGAGGCCACCGCCCAGCTCTCCGCCTGCTCCCGGATGAGGTCGAAGAGGACGTCCCGCTTCTTGGCGCTCAGCTTCTTGGAGTCGTTGAGGCCGGGCAGGTGCAGCTCCCGGGGGAGCCCCCCCGCCGCGGCGTACACCGGGCCGGCCAGGGGGCCAGCCCCCGCCTCGTCGCAGCCGCACACGATTGCGTGTCCCTCCGCCCAGGCCTCCCGCTCCAGGGTCCACAGGTCAGTCGGCTCCATGCTCATCCTCCTGCTCCCCCTCGTCGGGAAACTCCAGAGTGAACTTGCCCAGCTTGCCCGAGCGGTACTCGTCCAGCAGCACCCGGGACATGCGCTCGGTGTCCGGCTCGCCGCCGGAGATGAGGAAGCCGCGCTTCTTCGCCGCGCGCTCCAACAGCTCCCAGCCCGCTGCGTCGGGGTCGGGCTCCAGCTTGTAGCGGCCCAGCGCGTCCGGGTAGCGGGTGTTCAGCAGCTCCATGAAGTGGCAGGCCAGGGTCTCCACGTCCATGATCTCGTCCTTCACCGCGCCGGTAAAGGCCAGGTGCAGGCCGGTGGTCTCGTCCTCGAACTTAGGCCACAGGATACCCGGGGTGTCCAGCAGCTCCAGCGAGGAGTCCACCGACACCCACTGCTTGCCGCGGGTCACGCCGGGGCGGTTGCCCGCCTTGGCGGACTTCCGCTTGGCCACCTGGTTGATAAAGGTGGACTTGCCCACGTTGGGCACGCCTACGATCATGGCCCGGATGGGGCGGCCCACCTGGCCCTTGGCCTTCCACTGCTCCAGCTTCTCCCGTAAAGCCACCTTGGCGGCGGCGGAGAAGTTCTGTACGCCCTTGCCGTCCCGGGCGTTGGTCTCCAGCACGGTATAGCCCCGGGCGCGGAACCAGTCCCCCCACACCCTGTTCATGGCGGGATCGGACTGATCGGCCCGGTTCAGGACCAGGATGCGGGGCTTGCTGCCCACCAGCTCGTCGATGTCCGGGTTGCGGCTGGACACCGGGATGCGGGCGTCCACCACCTCGGCCACCAGGTCCACGTATTTGAGATCTTCCGCGATCATACGCCGCGTCTTGGTCATATGACCGGGATACCACTGTATATTGATGGCGATCAGCCCCTTTTCCATTGACAGGTCGCACCGGTACACCGGTACGATTCTATCATTATACACAACCTGCGGCCAGAAAAAAAGACCTTTGTTTCAGAAACCATGTGAAATTGCAAAAACCCCGGAGAGCGTCCACGCCCTCCGGGGTTTGCCCTTCCGCATCAAAAACGTCCGCTCCTACGCTCTGGGATGAGCCTTCTGGTAGACCTCCTTCAGCTTCTGGTTGACGATCTGGGTGTAGATCTGGGTGGAGGAGATGTCGGCGTGGCCCAGCATCTCCTGGATGGAGCGCAGGTCGGCGCCGTTCTCCAGCAAATGGGCGGCGAAGGAGTGGCGCAAAGTGTGGGGAGTGATATCCTTCTGGATGCCCGCCTTCTCCTGGTAGTGCTTGATGATCTTCCAAAACCCCTGACGGCTCATCCGCTCCCCGCTCATGTTGACGAACAGGGCCTTCTCATCGGGGCGCTCCACCATCTGGGGCCGCACATGGTCCACATAGTCGCTCAGGGCCTGCACCGCCGTAGCGTACAGTGGAATAATCCGCTCCCGGTCCCGTCCCACGCAGCGGATGAAGCTGGCGCTCAGGTTGATGTGGTCCACATCCAGCCCGATGAGCTCACTGACCCGGATACCGGTGGCGTACAACAGCTCCAGCATGGCCCGGTCCCGGCAGCCCTTGGGGTCGGCCGGATCGGGCTGCTCCAGGAAGAGCTCCACTTCCTTGTTGGTGAGGATCTGGGGGAGCTTGCGCTCCACCCGGGCGGGGCTCAGCCCCCGGGCCGGGTTGTGGTCTACCCAGCCCCGTTCCACCAGGAATTGATAGAAAGACTTCAGCGAAGCCAGAGAGCGGGTGACGGTAGCCGCCGACTTGTGCTCGGCGGTGAGGTGGTGGGTATAGCGCTCCACATCGGACTGGGCCGTTGTCTCCGCCGTCAGCCCCTCCACCCCCAGCCACTGGAGAAACTGCCGCACATCCCGCAGATAGGAACTCTGTGTATTGGACGCCGCCTTCTTCTCGGTCTCCAGATAGACCGCGTATTCCTGGTAATAGTCCATACAAGCACCTCTCTACATCTCTCGTTTCATGGGAGCGTCAGCATCCCCGCAGCCCCGGACACCAGCGCCGGGACCGCCGTCGATTCCAGAAAAAAACACACACATAGGGCGCCGGCACACACGGCACAGCGCAGAAAGTAGGTCCGTCCATAGGGAAGCGTCCTGCGGCTCTCCCCCAAAAAGCGGGAGGCCAGAGCCCGGGCTGCGCTCATACCCTGCACACCCAGCACAACCAAAGCCGGCAGCGCCACCGCATCCGTTACCCCGAACACCGCCAATGCCAGAAGCGCCCCCGCGCCACCGAACAGGTGCACAAAGGTCCCGATGGAAAAGGCCATCAAAAACCCCCGCAGGGCAAAGACCACCGGCAGGAACAAAAGCCCCAGGCTGGTGAAGCCCAGTACGAACACCAGAAGGTGCCAGCGCGCACACTCCCACAGTAGGGCGGGCGCTGGGGGGGCCTGCGGCGCCTGAGCGGCGGAGCGCTCCAGGAAGGTCCGCAGCAGCGCGGCCAGTGCCGTATCTCCCGTGCCACCTGTCCGCCCGGAGAGCAGCAGTCCCGCCAGACCTCCGGCCAGGAAGCACCCGGCCAGCACGGCCAGCGGGACACGCATGTCCCCATCCGGCCCACTCCAGAACTCGCCGCCCTTGCCCCGCATCCGCCTCACCTCCTGGGTGAGTGTATGTCCGCGGGTGGGCAATTAGAAGGGGCTGGAAATGATTACAGTCATAAATATACCTCACGCGAAACGATTGCGCAAGACCCGCGACAAAAATCGCTCTATTTTTGTGCATTATGTCGTAGTTTTATGTAAACTTTTTTATGTAAACAAAGTATACTTCTATCCCGAACTTTACCTCGCGCAGAGGCAAAAAAAATACACCATCTTGCGATATACGATTCGTATACCGCAAGATGGTGTATTCAGAGTGTAATCAGTTCTGCTTCAGAGGGACAATACGATCCGTATTCCTTACTCCCCCATACCGGCGTCGATGGCCTTCAAAGCGATGGCACACTCCAGGCGCTTGCGCTCCAGCTCACAGCCCACCTTGTGGGGGTGCTGGATGTCGCCGTTCACCAGCAGGTTGGACGCCGAGCAGCCGCCGGAGCAGTAGAACCGGGCCCAGCAGTGGGCGCACTCCTCCCGGGTGTAGATATTCAGCCCGGCAAACTTCCCGGACAGCTCCGTGTTGAAGGTGCCGTCATAGACGTTGCCCAGCTTGTAGTCCTCCTGGCCCACGAACTGGTGGCAGGGGTAGATATCGCCATCGGGGGTGATGGCCACGTACTCACAGCCCGCTCCGCAGCCGCGCAGGCGCTTGATCACACAGGGGCCCTGGGCCAGGTCTACGTTGAAGTGGAAGAAATTCGTCTCCCGGTGGTCCTTCAGGAACTCGGCCAGGCGCTCGTACTCGGCCTTCAGCTCGGGCAGGTCGGCCTCCTGGAGGGCGTAGGGGTCGCTCTCCTTCCCTACCACCGGCTCCACAGACACGTTGCGGCCGATGGCGGCCAGGGCCTTCACGTCCTCGGCAAAGTCCTTGTGGAAGCGGGTGAAGGTGCCGCGGAGGTAGTAGTCCTTGGTGCCGCGGCCGGCGATGAGCTTCTCGAACTTGGGTACGATCACGTCGTAGGAGCCCTTGCCGTTGATGGTGGGCCGCAGGTCGTCGTTGACCTCCTTGCGACCATCCAGTGAGAGCACCGCGTTGGACATCTCACGGTTGATGTACTCGATGTTCTCGTCGTTCAGCAGCACGCCATTGGTGGTGATGGTGAAGCGGAAGCACTTGTTGTGCTCCTTCTCCAGCGAGCGGGCGTACTCCACGGTGGCCTTTACGGTGTCCATGGCCATCAGAGGCTCGCCACCGAAAAAGTCTACCTCGATGTTGCGCCGGGGACCGGACTTCTCCACCACGAAGTCGATGGCCTTCTTGGCGGTCTCGATGTCCATGGTCATCCGCTTGCCGGTGCCGAAGTCGCCGGTGGAGGCGAAGCAGTACTTGCAGCGCAGGTTGCAGTCGTGGGAGACATGGAGGCACAGGGCCTTCACCAGAGCCTGCTGCTGCATGGAGGCGGCCTTCTCCCGGTCGATGTAGTCGTCCTGCTCGAAGAGGAGTCCCCCCTCCTTCAGGCCTTTCAGCTCCTCCCAGGCCTCCGCCAGAGAGGCGGCGTCATACTGGGGCAGGGCGGCGGAGAGGGCTTCCGGCAGCGCCCCGGACAGGCTCTCGCCGTTCTCCTCCCGCTCTGCCAGCGCGGTGAGCAGGTCATAGGTCAGCCCGTCCAGCACATGGACAGCGCCGCTGTTCACGTCCACGGCGATGTTCACGCCGAGGCATTGAAAGGTATGTACCATAAATTCGTTCCTTCCTTTGCGCATAGAAAAGGGTGGGCTTTCACCCACCCCTTTTCCACGGCGTTGTTGTTAGCGATTCTCGCACTTCTGGTTGGCCACGGTGCAAGAAGTCTTACAGGCGGACTGGCAGGAGGTCTGGCACTCGCCGCAGCCGCCGTGAGCGGCGCTCTTCTTCAGAGTGGCGCCGTTGAGCGTCTTGATATGCTTCATACTGGATTCCCTCCCCTATTTGATTAGGATTCGCATTCAGTATAACACAGCCTGTCTCTCTTTTCAATCACTTTCGCCGTTTTTTCTCGCGCCGGCCCAGAAGGCCCGCCGCCGCGCCCCCGCACAGGGCCGCGCACAGGATCACCGCTCCCCGGCCCTCCTGGGGGACGCTGCCGAAGGCCAGCGCCCCAATGGTGAGCAGCAGCAGAAAGTACACCGCTCCTGTGGCCAGGCCCACCACCAGCGCCCGGCGGCCGCACCGGCGCACCGCGGCGATGCCGCCGCAGAAGGACCCCAGCACACAGGCGCCCACTGTCACCCGGCCGCCGATCTCCTCCCCCATAACTCCGGCGGAGATGGCCCCGGATGCCACAACCAGCAGCAGCAGCGACACGGCAAAGGCCACCGCGCCCCCTAGTAGTACGCCGCAGGCGCAGCGGATCAGGGCCTTCCCAGGCTCCTCTTCCCGTTTCCCCACAAAAATACCCTCCCTTCACAGGCTTCCTAATGGAATCCTATGAAGGGAGGGCACGGGTTATCCCATTTACTTCACGGTCTCTTCGGTCTGCTTGCCCTTGGTGGACACGGCCCACTTGGTGAACTCGATGCGCACCCGGTCAGCGCCGGTCTCGATGACGATGGTCTCCTCCTTGACGGCGCAAATGGTGCCCACGATGCCGCCGATGGTGGTGATGACGTCGCCCACGGCCAGCTCGGAGCGCATCTTGGCCATCTGCTTCTTCCGCTTGTTCTCAGGACGGATGAGCAGGAAGTAGAAGATAGCGATCATCGCCGCCAGGGGGATGATGAAGCTCAGCAGTCCGCCGGTGGTGTCCGTACCGGTCAGGATGGTGTTGGAAATGCCAGTCAGCAAGGTGATCTCCTCCAAATGTTTATTGTACGCGGAACGTGAAAAATATTATACGGCACTTTGTCCCATTTGGCAAGGCCTTTTGGCAGTTTTTACAGCCGCTGGTCCAGCTTGGCGCTGTATGTCTCCTGGAATTCTGCAAAATGTCCCTCATCCAGAGCAGCGCGGATGCGCTCCATAAGGGAGTTATAGAAGTACAGGTTGTGGA